>NZ_JBVVUG010000046.1:0-212929 GCF_055809615.1 Algoriphagus sp. 10J20-15 | reverse complement strand
ATAGCGCTACAGACTGCAATAATTATCTATACTTCTCATTCGAATCCGAAATGTTCGATACAGAAATATTGACTAAAGAATTAGGGGTTTGGCCGACCTCTTTAATGAAGAAAAAAGACCCTGTTCCAAAGTCAACTGCGTGGAAGTACAAAATTGAAGTAGGAAACGAAATCGACTTAGAAACTCCTCTTGTAAAACTGATTAACATTTTTGAACCCAAGATTGAAGTAATTAACCGTCTGAAAAGGGATTTGAATTTAGAGACTCGACTTCAATTTGTAATTGACATCGACATTAACCCAGAAGCTTCGACACCATTTTTTGTACTAAACGAAAAGGACAATTGACTTTTTAAGTAAAACCGAGACAGAAGTTGACTTCGACCTTTACAAGTCGGGCACCTTCGGACTTTTATAAAATTAATATGAGTAACGAAAAAGACGATTTAATATCAAGAAAAGAAGGTTTCGAAGCAATGCTTTACTGCTTGAAAGCATATTGGGAAAATAGTGGTTCGAATGATTTAACTGATGTATTAAGCGGTGGTGAATATTGGAAAGGAACAGATGAGCCAGCAGATTCCGCATTTTGGGAATATTGGACGGAAGCAATAGAAAAAGTCAGGAAAGATGGGCCGATGTATAAGGAATTAAAATAAAAAACTGCACACAATACAGCGTTTGGCTTATGGCAGGTGAATGGCTATCAGCAAGGTTTTCGCTTCGTAGCCAGCTTGGGTTTCGGTGAACAGGAACCTAGCCCGCAATCCCATACTAGCCATATTGTAAAACGTTTCAGGTAATTAAGAATAAAATGAAAACTCTCTTATTAATAATTATTGGATTGGCTGTAGGGAGATTTAGTTTCTCCCAAGATAATAACACCATTCAAGATCTTAGAGAAGAGTGTATTAGAGGTCAAGCGGAACCAATAGTAATTCCCAACAAAAACAACAAGGCCAATTTTCAATTACAAGCCGACAGTTTAACTTCAATTGAAACATTTTCTTCAAGCTCAGGTGATTTGATTCAAATTAAAAATTGGGGATGTGAATATCATACCTTAACATTCAAAATTGAAACTAAGAAGTGCAAAGCTGACACAGAATCATTGAAATATTGGTATGTTAAGACTTATGAATTGATGAAAGAAATTGAACCCGAACTTGACGCACCAATAAAAATAAATGATGGGCTCGAAGCATTAAATCTTTATGTATCAAAGAATGTGTATGACTTGAAATTGGAAGAAGAAATTGATTTTGGAGGTGATGATATAAGGAGCTTTATCACTTTGCACAGTATTGAAAAAAATGAAAACAATAATTATGTGATAGAAATTTCGTTTTCCATTGGACCACTATGAAAATAAAAAAAAACACCTATAAAACGCAGTAAGCAAAATGGCCCACATACACACTCGAGAAAAAGCGCCACCTCGCCTACTGCAAGACCGTTGGGCGTCATGCTGAAAAAAAACGAAATGAAAAAATTCTTAACCATATTAGGGTTTTTGACCATTTCCATTTTTTCGTTCGGCCAAGTTCCGACTGACCAAACATATAAAATGACAAGGCAGGACAATTTTGATTGGCTGAAAAAAGTAAACGCATTAGACAATAAATCTCAATTTGAATCCATAAGACAACGACTTTTAATTAACCGAAAAGCAACAACGATTGACCAAAATTTAGATTCTCCGATTTTTATAGTTGACGGAATTCTAATTACAGATACAGTTAATCTAAAAACTCAGAATTTCTTAATAAATAAGTTGACTTTTGAGAATACGTACATTGTGATTTTAGAACAACAGACCGAAGAATTTATTTGGTGTAAACCATTTACAGGAGTGATTGCAATGAGAATTACCGACAACAAAATGAGAAAAGAATTTAAAAAAATAAAATAAAGCACGAACGCCCAACAAAACTTAAACTTCAGTAAAGTTAATGTGATATTCATAGCCTTACATTCATGCGTTTTATAGGCCATTGATTTTCAAAAATTCTTCGTACTCCTCTTGAAAAGATAATTTCTGGTGATGTTTCTTTTGATTTTGGATGTACTGAAAAACTTTTTCCACGATGGATTCGGATACAGCATAAGCCGCATAACCAGTTTGCCAAGCAAATTTGTCTGTTTTTTAATGTCCTGTCCCAGCTGTGTAGTAATCTAGATGATACACTGATGGAAGCAGGCTCGGAAGTCATGATACCATCAACTGCCTATTATAAGTCGGCGCAGATGGCGGTCAAGCTTGGAGTACCAAGTGCCAAGCCTGTGGTAGCAGATTTGATGGTGCGCTGGGAGCGTAAACCAAAAAAATCTCCACCAAAAGAGTAAAGTGCCTGATTAAAACTTAAGGCTGAGAAGTTGCTAATCACTTCTCCAGGCCGGATTCGAGAGGATCCGGCTTTTTTGTTTGAGGAGTTATTCCTCAAGCTTCAGGTAAAAAGTCTGAAGGTTCAGAATAAAAGAGCTGAACATTCAGGATAATAGCTTAAAATTTCAGGATAATAGGTTGAAATTTTACACTCAGAACCTGAACATTGAGGATAATAAGTTGAAGGTTTATTCTCAGAGGTTGAAGCTTCAGGATAGTAAGCTGAAAGGACATGATACGATCATGAATTCTCTTCCAAACCACTTAAATGTATTACGGATATAAAAATAAATATTCCCTCCGGCACTAATCCGGTCGACGAAATCCTTAATTTGGACACAGCAGAACCCCGGAGACCTGTTGAGAATGGTGAGCTAGAGGTTATAGGGGAAGGGGTAAAGTATATACAAGTGTCACAAAACATAGATTAAAACCAAATGAAAATATCCGAGAAATATCAAAGTAGAAAATTTCACATTTTGCTAATAAATGCTGTGAGAGAATTCCTAAAAAATCATATTGACGCAGCCCTGAAAAGTAAGGAAATTGACTATGAAACATATGGCAGTCCCAAACAAATCAAATTGAAATTGATTGTTCAATTGTCTGGTCGTATTAGTACAGTTTTAAAGGATTTGGATAAAACTTTTGTATTTCTAGCTAAGGACAGAAAATTGATTACTGAACATTACCCTGACCTTGAAACTCAAGAAGACTATTACGAATACCACCTTGAGAATTATTATATCAGACTTTCAACTTTATTAGATGTTATAGGAAAACTTGGGAATGAAGTATACGAATTAGGAATTAATAATGAAAAAGTTTCTGCTCATGTATTTAAAGATAAAGCCAAGAGTGAAGGCTATCATAAAATCTCTGAAATAACAACAGATTTAATTCAGAAAGTAGATGAATATAGAAAAGCAAGGCACTCTAAACTTCATACAGGAGAATCTGAATTTAAGATATTTAAAAAAATTGTCATTTGGGAAGATTTAATGAAAATGATTCAAAGTGATGTAGATTTGATACTTAGTGACCATACTAGTGAAGAGATTAAGAATCAATTGGAAGAGCTCAAAGATTTCACAATTGTAATAATTCATTTAATTGAAGCCTTTATGGATGAGGCTTCTTTAAAATTAGAAGAATATATAAATGGTGGAAAATAAATTTCTTGTGACCGCCTTAGCATCAGGAAAACTTTTTCCATTGTTTGTTGGAGAATGAATACTTAAGTCATTTTGGGAACTGGAATCTAGTGGCTTAGTAAAAATGCGCAGAAGAAAATTACTGATATTATTTTTATAGAGTCGAGGATAAAGATATGGGAAAAGTTGATTGGGAAATAATTACTTTAGTAAAAGGTATGTCATATGAGTAAGGTCGGCTATATAGATGAATACGGTGACAAAAGTATTAAATATGAGAAACAGGGTGTTTCAACATTTTTTATCGTTTCTGCAGTCGTAGTTGATAGTAGTGATTCTGCGGTTTTTAGTTCTGAAATAGAAAGAATTAGGAAGAAACATACCCAAGCTCCTGAACTGAAATCCCAAAATTTTAAGGATGACACAAAACGAATAAGTTTATTAAATGACTTATTATCTCTTGACTTTCATATTTATAGTGTTATAGTAGATAAAAGGAAAATCTGGGAAGAAAGTGGCTTAAAATTCAGGAATTCATTTTTCAAATATATAAATAAACTTCTGGACAGTGAGCTCTATAAGTACTACCCAAACTTAGAACTAGTTTCAGATGAGCATGGTGACGAGAAATTCATGGCTGGTTTTATAAATTATGTAAGATCAAACCATGTACAGACTGATTTATTCCAAAAGCCTGAATTCCGTTTTGGAAAAAGTCACGAAGAACCTCTAATCCAAGTTGCAGACATAATTTCTGGCACTCTTGCTCGAGTTTTCGATCCTGGAAAAAAAACAGAAAACTCAGACCTGCTATTTGATCTTCTTAAGCCTAAAATTCTCCAATTAAGAATTTGGCCTGAATTACCTTTAAAGCTTTTCAAAAAAATAACTGATGAAGATGAAAGGTATGACCATCAGATAAGTGAATTCGCAATGCAAATGATCAACAATTATATTGCTGAAAACGAACAAACCAATGATGAAGTGACTGTACAACAGATTATCACCTTAAACTATCTTACTTTTCGCTTTAAAAACAATCCATTTGAATATGTTTATACTGATGAAATAATATCTAAAATTAAGCAAAGAGGAAAATACGTTTCAAATGTACAAGTGTTTAGAAATAAAATAATTGCAGGTTTAAGGGACGAGAATATTTTGATTGTCAGCGGACAATCTGGTTATAAAATACCTTGTTCAAAATCGGACTTAATACTTTTTTTCAACCGTTACAATAACATTATTAATCCAATGCTTTTAAGACTTGAAAAAGCAAATGACATGATAAAAATTGCGACAGATAATAAAATCAATATTTTTGAATATCCTGAATTTTTAAATCTTGAAAAAATGATTCAAAACATTAAAAAATAAAAATCAAGAATTTTCCCTTATCATTTTTTAATCCTAATGAACACTCTCACCCCTCCAGCCCCTTACAAGACCCCCTAATAACTAACCTAGTCTCCAGATTTTTGATCTCCAAAGCGATTTCAGGATTATTGATTTTATTCAATAGGTAATTGGCTCCAAATGCACCCATTTCAAATGGCTGCTGATTTACGGTACTTAGGGTAGGGTTGATGTAGGTGGAGATAGGTTCATCGGCATAGCCAATGACTGACAATTGCTCAGGAATCGGGATATTAAGTTCGCTTGCAACTTTATAGATTTCAAATGCCAGGTAATCACTGTAAGTGAATGCACCATCCACTTGGTGATTTGTCAGGCAAAACCTGATTTTTTCCAGCAGATTTGTATCAGAACTTTCCAGCAGAAGTTCTTCTTTCAATTCGATTTCATGCTTTCGAAGCGCTTCTTTGTAACCCATAAAGCGGTTGAATGTAGTTGAGAGGTTATCTGGACCCTTGATATGAAGGATGTTTCTGCATCCGATTTGGCATAAGTAATCCACCGCAGAAAAGGCGCCCTTGAAATCATCTGAGATCACGTAGGGAGTTTCAATTTCCTCAGAAAAACGATCCACCAGCACCAGTGGTGTCCCGCTGTCCATTACCTCCTGTATATGCTCAAACTTGTCATTCATTTTGGAGATCGTGGCTAGAATCCCATCTACACGGGCATCCAAAAGTGTTTGTGTGGATTTTATTTCCTCGGTCTGGTTTTCATTGGAGGTACAAATCAGCAGTTGGTAACCTGCCTCTGAGGTGACGCTCTCTATGCCGGCAAGCATGCGGCTGTAAAAATGATGCGTGAATTCCGGCGATAATCAGCCCAATGGTATTTGTCTTGTTTTCGAGAAGACTTTTAGCAATAGGATTGGGTCTATAGCCAAGCTTCTTTGCCAAGGCCAAAATCTCATTTCTTTTTTTCTCAGAAACTTTTCCCCCTCCATTCAGCGCTCGGGAAACCGTGGACGGGGTTACATGGAGTGCATTTGCTATATCGGTGATGCTGATTCTTTTCTTTTTCATTTTGGGCTACTTGGCAAACCTAATTTAGAACAAAAGCTCGAAAGCTGAATGGGTATTAGTTGGAGCTTCAGGATATTAGGTCAAACGTTTGACCAATATACTATTAGTCATTTTTATCATATTGGTTTATTGTTTTGATAAACTTGATTTATGCCGAACAAAAGTTTGAATCGTTTACTGGCAGAATCATTACTAAATAGAATGGAATTAGGAAAAACAGGCATACAAGTACCTTCAATGATCTTCGGGACGAGTTCTCTAGGCAATCTCTATGAAGCTTATTCCTACGAACAAAAACTGGAATTGATAGCTGCAGCCTTGGAGCGTTTTCCAGATGGAATAGTGTTCGATTCGGCAGGGAAATATGGAGCAGGGTTGGCATTGGAAACTTTGGGACATGCCCTGAATGACCTGCAAGTGCCAAAAGACAAAGTTTTGATCAGTAATAAGCTGGGATGGCAGCGCACGCATTTGCAAGGAGAGCCTACTTTCGAGAAAGATGTCTGGAAGAATCTTAGTCATGATGCTATTCAGAACATCAGTTATGAAGGAGTCATCAATTGTTTTGATGAGGGCAATTCCTTGCTCAAGGGATATGATAGTCTCCTGGTTTCTATCCACGATCCCGATGAATATTTGGATATGGCATTTTCGCCAGAAGATTATAAACAGCGATTTGACCACATACTAGAAGGCTATGCAGCTTTGGAAGAGTTAAAACAAGCCGGAAGAGTTAAAGCAATAGGCGTGGGGTCTAAAAACTGGAAAGTAATCCAAAAGATTTACGCTGAGGTTAAACTCGATTGGGTGATGATTGCCAATAGCATGACAATATATAATCATCCAGAGGCCCTTTTTCACTTTATGAGGCAACTGGAAAAAGAAGGGGTAGGTATCATTAATTCGGCAGTTTTCCAGTCTGGGTTTCTGGTAGGAGGCGATCATTATGATTACAAAATAATGGAGAAATCCGATCCAAACTATCTGCCAAGGCATACTTGGAGAGATCAGTTTTTCCAGCTTTGCAAAGCTCAGGAAATTGATCCATCCCATGCATGCATACAATTTGGGCTTCAGCTGCCGGGAGTGAATTCCATAGCACTCAACTCTACTTCTCCGGCTAGAATTCATGCAAATGCTGCTTATTGTTCCACGAAAATCCCAGGTTCATTTTGGGATATTATGAAGGAAAATGGTCTGATTGCTGACTATTTATCAGAATTTCATTTAAATCAAGAACTATGAAAATACTTTCTTGCAATACACCTGGAGAATTTGAATATAGAGAAGGGGTAATGCCGGTACTTTATGAAGGAAAGGCCATTGTCAAAATCAAGAGAATTGGCATTTGCGGAACTGATCTTCACGCATTTGAAGGCACTCAGCCTTATTTCTCTTACCCAAGAATTTTGGGGCATGAGTTGGCGGGAGAAGTGGTGGAAATTGGAGCTAATGAGGAAATCACGAAAGGTGATCTAGTCACGGTGATTCCCTATTTCAATTGCGGGACTTGTGTAGCCTGCAGAAATGGTAAACCCAATTGCTGTCAGAAAATCAGCGTATTTGGGGTTCATGAGGATGGCGGAATGCAGGAATATGTCTCCTTGCCGATTTCTTCTTTGGTGAAAAAAGGAGGGCTGAGCTTGGAGCAACTTGCATTGGCCGAACCTTTTGCCATCGGCGCTCATGGCGTACGAAGGGCAGGAGTGAAGCCCGGGCAATTTGTCTTAGTGATCGGAGCTGGTCCCATTGGATTGGGAGTGATGGAATTCGCTAGGATTGCTGGAGCTACTGTGATCGCGATGGATATCAACGAGAAGCGACTGGAGTTTTGTAAGAGCGAATGGAATATACCACATCTAGTGAAAGCTGGCGCATCTGCTTATGAAGTGATTCAGGAAATCACCGATGGGGATTTCTGCGATGTGGTGATTGATGCTACTGGGAGTTTGGCTGCGATCAACTCAGGTTTTCAATATATCGCCCATGGCGGATCCTATGTCTTAGTTGGATTACAAAAAGGTGAAATTGCTATTTCCCATCCTGAGTTTCATAAGCGGGAAGCGACGCTGATGAGTAGCAGAAATGCCACCAGGGAAGACTTCGATCAGGTCTTGGAAGCGATGGCATCTGGAAAATTGTCAGTTGAAAAGTACATTACGCATAAAGTGAAATTTGATCAGGTGAAGAATGATTTTCAGTCTTGGTTGAATCCAGAAACGGGAGTGATCAAAGCGGTGGTGGAAATGTAGGGAAGACGGAAGACGGGAGACGGGAGACGGAAGACAGAAGACGGGAGACGGGAGACAGAAGAAGGAAGATGGAAGACAGAAGACGGGAGACGGAAGACGGGAGACAGAAGACGGGAGACGGAAGACGGAAGACAGAAGACGGGAGATGGAAGACGGGAGACGGGAGACGGAAGACGGAAGGTGGGAGACGGGAGACGGAAGACAGAAGATGGGAGACAGGAGACGGAAGACGGGAGATTTGAGACCGAAGAAGGTGGAGAGAAATGAAATTTTAGTATCTGGAAAGATTGCGGAAAATTATATGAATAGTAACAACAAACCCAAAATGCATACGAGTAAATATTGTTTAAGAACTTTTTTTGCAGTGCTTTTTCTGGCTTTTTCCCTACAGCTAAAAGCTCAGGAAAGCTCTGACCTCACGCTTTGGTACAAGCAACCAGCTGCTGATGTATGGACGGATGCCTTGCCAATAGGAAATGGCAGGTTGGGAGCAATGATCTATGGTAATGTAGAAAATGAGCTGATTCAGCTTAACGAGCATACTGTATGGTCCGGTGGACCAAATAGAAATGATAATCCGGATGCTTTGGCATCTTTGCCGGAAGTCAGAAGATTGATATTCGAAGGAAAGCAAAAAGAAGCGGAGGAACTGGCCGCTAAAACCATTCAAAGTAAGAAGTCACATGGGCAAAAGTTTCAGCCTGTGGGAGACCTGAATATTGCTTTTGAAGGACATGCTGCTTTTACAGATTATCGTAGGGAATTGGATATAGCAGAGGCGATTTCCAAAGTCAGCTATAAAGTTGATGGTGTGACCTATACCCGTGAAGCCATCGCTTCCTTCGCTGATAATGTAATAGCTGTTCATTTGACTGCCAGCAAGCCTGGGATGATTTCTTTCACTGCATCTATGGCTACTCCTCAGCCAAATGCTACGATTGCTCTCAATTCAGAAAAGCAATTAACTATTTCTGGCACTACAACAGATCATGAGGGAGTGGAAGGCAAGGTGAAATTTAAAAGCATTACCAAAGTCAAAAATCAGGGAGGGACACTTACTTCTTCCGATTCTTCTATCACGGTAAATAATGCCGACGCAGCCACCATCTATATAGCCATCGCTACCAATTTCAACAATTACAAGGATCTCGCAGGAGATGAAAGTGCAAGAGCTCAAGCTTTTATGGCAAAAGGATCATCCAAAACCTTTGGTGACTTATTGAAGACAAACTTGGTGGATTATCAAAAATATTTCGACCGGGTGAGTCTGAATTTAGGAAAAACTGAAGCCTCCAAACTCCCAACGGATGAGCGATTAAAAAGCTTTAGAGAGGGAGATGACCCGTCTTTGGTTACGCTGTATTATCAGTATGGGAGGTATTTGTTGATTTCTTCTTCCCAGCCAGGAGGACAGCCGGCAAACCTGCAGGGGATTTGGAACAAAGAAATGTCACCGCCATGGGACAGTAAATACACCATCAATATCAATGCGCAGATGAACTATTGGCCGGCTGAGAAAACCAACTTGGCTGAGCTTCATGAGCCTTTCCTGACAATGGTTTTCGAGATGGCTGAAGCTGGTGAGGAAACGGCAAAAGTGATGTACGGCGCGCGAGGTTGGATGGCACATCATAATACGGACATCTGGAGAATTACCGGCCCGGTCGATGCAGTTTTCTGGGGAATTTGGTCTGGTGGTGGAGCATGGACCAGCCAGCATCTTTGGGATCACTTTCAATACAATGGAGACATGGATTATCTGAAATCTATCTATCCTATTTTAAAAGGTGCGGCGATGTTTTATGTTGATTTCTTGGTGGAGCATCCAGACAAACCTTGGCTTGTAGTAAATCCTGGTACTTCTCCAGAAAATGCACCTGCTGCACACGATGGTTCCTCCTTAGATGCTGGTACGACCATGGACAACCAATTGGTTTTTGATGCCTTCAGCGCAGTGATTCAAGCTTCGGAGATGCTTGGTAAAGATCAATCTTTTGCAGATTCACTGAAAGCCATGAGAGATCGATTACCTCCTATGCACATTGGAAAGCACGGTCAATTGCAGGAATGGCTGGATGATATTGACGATCCTAATGATCATCACCGTCATATTTCCCATTTGTATGGACTATTCCCGTCAAATCAAATTTCTCCGCTTCGTACTCCAGAGTTGTATTCTGCTTCCAAAAACACCTTAATCCAGCGTGGAGATGTTTCTACGGGTTGGAGTATGGGTTGGAAAGTCAACTGGTGGGCAAGAATGCTGGACGGCAATCATGCTTACAAACTGATCCAAAATCAGCTGTCCCCGGTAGGTGCTAAGGTTGGCGAAGGTGGCGGATCTTACAACAACCTTTTTGATGCGCACCCACCTTTCCAGATTGATGGAAACTTTGGTTGTACTTCAGGCATTACCGAGATGTTAATTCAAAGTGCAAATGGGGAAATTCATCTATTGCCAGCTTTACCAGACATTTGGCAGGAGGGAAGCATTACCGGAATTCGTGCCAAAGGTGGATTTGAAGTTGTGGAGCTGAATTGGAAAGATGGGAAGATCGAAAAAGCAGTAATTAAATCGACAATCGGAGGAAACCTGCGCTTACGAGTTCCAAACCCATTGGTTCTAGAAAAGGGTAAGGGTCTTATGAAAGCGCGTGGTGAAAACCCGAATCCTTTCTATCAAGTACCAGTCACTGCCGATCCAATCATCTCGCCAGCCGCTCAAATCCACTTACCTGATCTTGGGGAAACCAGTGTTTATGACTTAAAAACAGAACCTGGAAATTCTTATATATTGAAATCTAAATACCTATAAAACCTGAATACCTAATAAGCTCTCAAACCTAACCCAAACCTAAAATGAAAAATCCTAGCACCTTCTTTTTTCTTCTTTTTTTACTCTTTCTGAGCTCCCAGAAGGGGTTTTCACAAGACCCTAATTTTTACATTTTCCTCAGTTTTGGCCAGTCCAACATGCAGGGCCATACACAGTTTGAACCTCAGGATACCGTGCCCATTGACAGATTTAAGGTATTACAAGCGGTGGATTGCCCAGATTTGAACAGAGAAATGGGCAATTGGTACACAGCAGTTCCACCGCTAAGTAGATGCGATACCGGTATTACTCCCGGCGATTATTTCGGAAGGACATTAGCGGCAAGTCTTCCCGATAGCATCAAAATCGGGATCATCAATGTATCTGTGGGAGGCTGTAAAATTGAGCTTTTCGAGAAAGATTCCTATGAGACCTATGTAGAAACAGCTCCGGGATGGATGAAGGGAATAATTGCCCAATACGATGGTAATCCTTATGGAAGATTGCTTGACCTGGCAAAGATCGCCCAAAAGGACGGGGTGATCAAAGGAATATTGCTGCATCAGGGCGAGTCCAATACAGGTGACCAATCTTGGCCAAAGAAAGTGGAAGGAGTCTATGACAATTTGCTAAGTGATTTAGGATTAGCTCCCGATTCTGTACCCTTTTTAGCTGGCGAATTAGTAAGCGCTGAGCAGGGAGGCAAGTGCGCAAGTATGAACCCAATCATTGCCACGCTACCAACAGTTATCCCAAATTCTTATGTTATTTCCTCAGCTGATTGTGAGGCTATCCCGGATGGGCTTCATTTTTCGGCAGCAGGTTATCGCTTGTTAGGAACCAGATATGGGAAAAAAATGACTGAGCTCTTACAGGAAGAATGAACCTGAAGTTTTCTACCCAATAATTATTACCCAGTAAATAACCTAATAAACCTATATGAACAGCTCAAAAAACCTATTATTCCTATTGTTCTTTTTTTTAGGGCAACTTCACGCCCAGCAGATAGAAAAAGAAGCACCATCAGGATTTGATCAGGCTAGAGATGGGATTTCCCACGGGAAAATTGACACCATCACCTATGCTTCAAAAACTGTTGGCAATGACCGAAAAGCCCTAGTTTATACTCCTCCGGGCTTTTCCAAAAATGAAAAATACCCAGTCCTCTACCTACTTCACGGAATTGGTGGTGATGAAAAGGAATGGCTGAAGGGAGGGGCATCCTGAGATCATCTTGGATAATCTCTATGCTGATGGAAAGCTAGCCCCTATGATTGTCATCATGCCAAATGGCAGAGCGATGAAGGATGATAGCGCAAGTGGAAATGTTATGGCTCCTGATAAAGTACAAGCCTTTGCCACGTTTGAGCAAGATTTGCTGAACGATCTGATTCCTTATGTTGAAAATAACTACCCTGTTCTCACTGATAGAGAAAATCGTGCGATAGCAGGTTTATCCATGGGTGGAGGACAATCGCTGAATTTTGGCTTGGGTAATTTGGATAAGTTTGCCTGGGTGGGAGGTTTTTCTTCAGCTCCAAACACCAAAGCTCCGGAACTTCTTGTTCCAGATCCTGAAAAGGCAAAAGAACTTCTAAAAGTGCTTTGGATATCCTGTGGAGATGAAGATGGATTGCTCAGATTCTCTTCCCGTACCCATGAGTATTTAGCAGAAAATGAGGTGCCACATATCTATTATTTGGAGACTGGCGGGCACGATTTCAAAGTTTGGAAAAATGGCCTGTACATGTTTTCCCAGTTGCTGTTTAAACCTGTCGATGAATCTAAATTCGATCAATATAGTCCCCTGGATATCACAGCGGTTAAATAAATTAACTCATTTTAAACCAGTTTATAAGGAAGACTAATCATTGGAGAAATTGATTTAAAACTAAATCCGCTTTTCAACTTGTAAAGAGATTAAAGAATCCTAGGATTTGGTTAATACTAGTATTTAGGCCACTCCCGTCTCTCGTCTCCTGTCTTCTGACCTGATGAGCAAAGAAATTACTATTACTGGCAAGATTAAGGATGGCCATATAAATTCCTTTTCTCCACCTAATTGCAATTAACAAAACCCATAATACCATGAACCTATTAAAAACCTCAATTCTGGCGTCATGCCTCTTAATTGCCTCCTCCGCTATGGCACAGGACGGTACCATTTATCCACTGGAAACACCAGCTGAACCTAATGCAATTTTGCTGGGAACAGGTGGAGTTGAAAACCAACCTGCTTCCGAAACTTGGTTTAAGCAATGGGGAGACCCAATGGCGCGAAATATTACTGTTGCCACCTTGACTCCTTTTTTACCAGAGCCAGGTACGGCGACTGGAGCAGCGGTGCTTGTTGCGCCGGGCGGTGGTTTCAGATGGCTTTCTTTGAAAAATGAAGGATGGGAAGTGGCAGAAGCCCTTGCAAAGCAGGGAATAGCAGCGTTCGTCCTGAAATACAGGCTTCGTCCAACCCCTGAGTCTTTAGATGGCTTCAAAGAGTCTATGAACCAGACTTTATCACCACCACCTGCCCCGTCGGAATCCTCAGCTCCCGCACGTCCAGCTCCTGCATCCTTTGATCTTTCGGATCAGTTGGAAGATGCCGAGGCAGCCTATGCGATGATTAAGGATAGAGCAGAAGAGTGGGGTGTTGATATGGATAGGTTAGGAATGATCGGCTTTTCTGCCGGTGCAGGATTGACCATGCACAGCACGTTGAATTCCAAGACAATGAAATTGGCCTTCATCGGCCCAATCTATGGTGGCATGGGACCAGTTGAAGTTCCTGAAGATGCACCTCCTATGTTCAATGTAATTGCCACAGATGATTTTCTTTTTAGAGGCCAATTTGGTGTGATTGATTCCTGGGACAAAGCAGGTATTCCTGTTGAGTTTCACTTATATCAAAATGGCGGGCATGGCTTCGGTCTTGGTAATCCTGGTAGAACCAGTAATCGTTGGTTTGATGCTTTTATACATTGGTTGGATGTCAACGAATTCCTGAAAGCAGACTGAAGTCTCTAGACGCCATTATTTCCCTTTTTTACTGCTTGTAAGAATTCTTGATTAGACGATAGAATGGTATTCTCCTATCGCAGAATTATATTCTGCGATAGGAGTGTATTATTTAATTATCAGGAGATAAAACTGTGTATGGTAGATTTTTTCATATACAGAAAAAAATAAAATAAAATTTTGAGGTTGTTTGACCTCTAAAAACACTCTTTATAAGTGAAGAGTGGAGATACCTTCCTGTTCAAATGAAAAAAACCCAGAATAAACCTATTGAAACTTCCGATACCTCAGCTATGCTATATATGCAGCATAGTCAAGTGATGGTGGTATACACTGAAAAATCAGACCGTGAGGTCTGGACATCTTTCAAAAGTGGAGATGAAGCCGCCTTTAACTACATCTACCGAAAATATGTAGCTGACTTATTTAATTATGGCATGCAAATCTGCAAGCAAGAAGAATTAATCAGGGATTGTCTTCAGAAAATGTTTGTAAGATCTACGAAAGAACCAAGCCAAGTTAGGTGATGTACAGCGAATTAAAGGTTATCTGTTCACCGTTTTTCACAGAGAACTTTTCAAGTTTCTCAAGAAAGAGAGAAAGCTAAATGCCGATTTGACATCTCTTGAAAATGAGGAAAATATGTTTCACATCGAGACCTCTCATGAGACCAAATTGATAGATGAAGAATTTGCCTTGGAGCAGAAGTTGGAAATCGCCAATGCGCTGAACAAACTGCCTACCAGACAAAGACAAGCGATTATCATGCTCTATCAAGAAGAGCTATCCTATAAAGAAATAGCTGAAGTGATGAATTTCAGTGAAGTTAAAACAGCGAGAACCTTGGTTTATAGAGCCATGGAGAAGCTTAAAGAAATATTTGAAGTTAAGAAAGCCTAACCAGCGCGCTTCCTGCCACTACCATGGACGAAAAATATAAATACATAGATTTTGAGATCGAGGACTTTTTGAACGATGAATTTTTTATTCAGTGGGTGAAAAATCCTGAGAGAAGAAACTAATCACTTTTGGCTTAAATGGATTGAAAATAATCCCGAAAGAAGACCAGTTCTCCAAAAGGCTAAAGAGATAATCGCAATGATCGATTACAAAGACCGGTATGTGCTTTCTGATCAGGCCTATATGGATTTGTATGAGGACATCGTGGAAAAGAGTCATCAGAAAAGGGCAGATGGCAGTCATTTCCATTGGAGTGGCTGGCATAAAACTGCAGCCATCTTGTTCTTGGTTTTTTCTACAGTTTACGGAATCGATATTCTCAACAAAAGGAATAAGGTAGAGTCTGAAAATCAGCAAGTAACTACTTGGTTGACTGTGGACAATCCTGCAGGTCAGAAATATAAATTTCAATTGCCGGATGGAACACGTGTTCACCTCAATGCAGCTAGTAGCATAGCGTATCCGCAGAATTTCGATGGGGAAAAAAGAACCGTCCGGATGCAGGGAGAAGCATTTTTTGATGTGACGAAGGATCCTAATCGTCCTTTTGTAATCCAAATAGACAACAATCAGGTGACCGTTTTAGGCACTTCATTTAACCTAAAAAACGGAGAAGACTTTGAACTGGCGCTGGTAGAAGGCAAGGTAGAAGTGGCTGATTCCACTGGGGGAGTAATCACTCTCCTTCCCCATGAAATGCTAATCAAACGGAAGAATGGTGAAGTGACTAAAACAGATTTTGATCCCCTAGAAATATTTGGCTGGAAAGACCAATACCTGATTTTTAAAGACGACAGCTACCCTGAAGTTATCCGAAAAATGGAAGTGTGGTTTGGCGTCACAATCAACAGCACCTTAAAGGTAGATAAAGGATGGTCGTACTCTGGAAGCTATCATAACAAACCATTGAATCAAGTCTTGGACGGCATAAGTATCTCCTCCGAATTTGACTATAAAATCAAAGGAAAAACAGTAACAATTTCAAACCCATAACCTACTAACCTATGAAAAACCCCTACACAAACACCAGCTGAAAATGAAAAAAGCAGGAAAGCCGAAGCTTTCCTGCCCATAGCCTTTGCCTCAATCGTCAAATTAATCAAAGGCTAAAATTTCAAGTAATACACACTTAAAATCATATCAAAAGTATGGAAAAATCAATACTTAGGAAAATCATTATGCTTTCCAAATATTTTGTGTGTGCTTTCATCTTTCAGCTGTTTTTCACGGCAGTCCTTATGGCAAATAATGGACATGCTCAATTAAAAGGGCTTGATGATATTACCGTCACGGTCAATTTCAATGAAAGTACACTAAACAAAGTTATCCCCGAGCTAGAGAAACAGAGCGGATTTATGTTCACTTATAATAAAGTGAAGGTTCCAGTAGATGAATTAACCGTAAATCTGGCAATGAACAAGGTGCCGCTATCTGAGGTGCTTTACGAGATTTCCAGCCAGACAAATCTAAAATTTGTACAGCTGGATGATAATATTCATATCACAAGAGGACCGAAAAAAGAAGTGTCTCAGACTAAGGAGGTAATCTCTGCAGTAGTAGAGATCACAGGCCAAGTTCTTGATCCTTCTGGCTTGGCACTCCCAGGTGTTACCGTCCGTATTAAAAACACCACCAAAGGTACCACCACAGATCTGGACGGTAATTATTCCATTACCGTGAATGAGGGAGAGACGTTGGTCTTTTCCTTTATGGGATTCAATGAAAAAGAAGTTACCATAGCAAATCAAGCGGTGGTTAATATAATTCTCGAAGAGAATCTACAGTCACTGGAAGAAGTGATCGTGGTAGGCTACGCAGAGCAAAAGAAAGAAACCATTGTAGGAGCAGTAGCTCAAACGAATGGTGAAGTTCTAAAGAGAACAGGTGGTGTTTCGAACGTGGGATCAGCATTAACCGGTAATTTGCCTGGGGTAATCACCTCGGCAAGTACAGGCGTGCCGGGTGGGGAAAGTCCTCAGATCGTCATTCGAGGCCAGAATAGCTGGAATGGCAATTCTCCGCTCATTCTTGTAGATGGAGTGGAGCGTCCCGAGTTTTTCAATACGATGGATATCGCTTCTGTAGAAACCATCTCAGTATTGAAAGATGCATCTGCTACCGCCGTTTTCGGATCCAGAGGTGCAAATGGCGTAATCATCGTGACCACCAAAAGAGGTAGAGAAGGAAAAGCGCAGATCACAGCCAACTTCAGCTCTACCATGAAGGTAGTATCTAAGCTGCCTGGGAAATACGATGCTTACGATGCAATAGGAGTTAGGAACAGTGCTATAGAAAACGAACTTTCTGCGAATGGTGCAGGCTGGGCAGATTACATTCCGTATTCGATTCGAGATAAATATAGAAATCCTGCCAATCTGGAAGAGTCAGAACGCTACCCGAATATTGACTGGCAGGAAACGCTTTTCAAAGACTATGCAATGGCTTACAATGCCAATGTGGGAATTAGAGGCGGTACGAAGTTTACCCAGTATTTTGCAAGTATAGATTTTCAGAATGAAGGTGATCTTTTTAGGGATTTTGACAACAATCGCGGATACGATCCAGGATACAATTACAACCGATTAAACTTTCGTAGTAATCTTGATTTTCAGTTGACTTCAAGCACCAAACTTCAGGTAAACTTAGGAGGGTCATATGGTACAAGAAAAACGCCTTGGGGTGGTGGAAACTCAAGCAGTTTTTGGAGTGCAGCATATGGCAATCCGCCTGATGCTTTCTTGCCAGTCTATTCAGATGGAGCTTGGGGAGTCTATACGCCTGATGACGTGGCGGCAGAAAACTCAGTGCGAATCCTGGCAGTAAGTGGACTTCAATACTTAACTACCACGCAGCTTTCTACCAATTTTGTATTGAACCAAGATCTGGGAATGATCATCAAGGGATTGAATTTCCGTGGTACTCTTGCTATTGATAATTCTTTCACTGAAATAAACAGAGGGGTAAATGACCTTTACAATACCCCGTTTCAAAAATGGATTGATCCTGCTACAGGCTTACATCTTTACGATGATGTAGTAGACGCCAACAGTAGATTTGACTTTAGAGAAGCGGTGACTTGGGGAACTGCTAGCGGCACTGTGAATGGTGCTCAACGCAGACTATACTATCAAGGTCAGTTGAATTATTCAACCAAAATAGGCACAAATCATAATTTGACTCTGATGGGCTTGATGAGCCGTCAGCAGGATGCGACAGGTAGTATGATTCCTTCCTATCGTGAAGATTGGGTTTTCCGTGCAAACTACGACTACAAGAACAAGTATCTACTGGATTATAGTGGAGCTTATAATGGCTCAGAGAAATTTGCTCCAGAATACCGCTATGCATTTTTCTCCTCCGGAGGAATCGGATGGGTAATCTCGGAAGAGAGTTTTATGAAATCCATCTCCATTATCGACTTCCTAAAAATACGAGCCAGCTACGGAGAAGTGGGGGATGATAACATCGGTGGACGATTCCTTTTCATGGATCAGTGGAGCTATGGCAACAGCTCTCAGTTGGGCATAGTGGGTGAAGGAGGAGAGTATAGCCCTTATACGTGGTACCGCCAATCTTCCGTGGGTAACCCTGAGGTGCATTGGGAAACTGTTTACAAAACCAACATTGGTCTTGAATTCGATATTCTCAACGGAATGATCAACGGTAATTTTGAATATTTCAAAGATGATCGTAAGGATATCCTGATGTCAGGAGACCGTTCTATTCCTAGTTATTTTGGTACTACAGCCCCTGCTGCAAACCTGGGTCGAGTGATCACAAATGGGTTTGAATTTACGCTGGGTTTAAATCACACCTTCGAAAATCAAATCCGAGTATGGGCTGACTTTACCATGACTCATGCCGAAAATGTGGTCAAGGAAAGAGATGATCCGGAATTGCAAGTAGCTTATCAGAAGGATCAAGGATATCAGCTCGGACAATACCGTACCCACATTAGCAATGGCTACTACAGTTCATGGGATGAAGTCTATGGCAGCACGCAGAACAACTCCAATGATCAATTCAAACTTCCTGGTGGAATGCAAATCCTTGATTTCAACGGTGACGGTATAATTGATTCCTTCGATGCTGCTCCTTATGGATTTGCCAGCGTACCTGAAAATACTTACAGCACAAACATAGGAGTGGAATGGAAGGGGCTCAGTCTCTACGTTCAGTTCTACGGTGTAAACAACGTCACAAGAGATGTTCCATTGAGCAGTTTGAACAACCGACTGAACAGAGTATATGAGGAAGGGAGCTATTGGTCTGAAGATAATATGGATCCGGATTCTCCAATGCCACGATGGGGCGCATTGATGCCAGGCTATAGCAATGGTGAGCGCTACCTCTACGATGGCTCCTATTTACGTCTGAAAAATGCAGAAATCGCCTACCTCTTCAATTCCAATTGGGTGAGAAATTTAGGTGTTGAGACATTTAGGATATATCTGAATGGAAACAACCTGCTGCTTTGGACGGACATGCCAGATGATCGGGAATCTAACTTCTCCTCTGCAGGCTATGCTGGAGCTTACCCGACGGTAAGAAGAATCAATTTGGGTGTAAATGTTTCATTCTAAATCAGTCATTCAAATGAACAACTATATAAAGAATTTTATAAAAGGAGGTTTTATGATGGCTATTTTGCTATCTGTTAGCTCCTGTGAAGATTACTTAGAGCGCTCTCCGGATTCAATCATTTCGGAAGAAACTGCTTTCCAGAATTTCACCAATTTTCAGGGATTCACTGAAGAGCTTTACCACTCGGTACCAAATTTCACACTTGCTTATTGGGTGAGTGCATGGAACTTCGGAGAAGATGAGATAGAATCCACTGCAGGCACTTTCACCGTGTCCTATAATTTCGATAGAGGGAATTTCTGGGCCTGGCAAGCTGAACTAGGTGGCGGTGTAGGGTGGTTTGACAAAGGAAACGCATCCACTACTGGTGGTCATCATCAAAAAGCCCTTTGGCCTTTAGCTTGGCAAGGAATCCGTAAAGCAAATTTAGGACTTGAAAACCTAGATAGACTTACAGATGCGACAGACGAAGAAAGAAGATTGATTGAAGGTCAGCTTTTGTTTTTCAGAGGCTGGTTTCACTTTCAGTTGATTCAGTATTTCGGTGGAATGCCGTACATAGATACCGTATTACCAAGTGATGAAAAGCTTAGACTTCCAAGATTGACATATCGTCAAAGTGCGGATAGAGTCGCTGAGGATCTTCGTAGAGCTGCTGACTTGCTTCCATTAAATTGGGATAATACCACTGCAGGGAAAAGAACGCTGGGAAAAAACACCATGCGGATAAACAAGGCGATGGCTTTAGGGTATCTGGGTAAGAATTTGCTTTGGGCAGCTAGTCCATTGATGAACTACACAGACAACGGAAGTAAATCCTACGATGCTGCCTACAGCAAAAAGGCTGCGGATGTATTCGGAGAGCTTCTGACGCTGATAGAAGCAGGCGAGACCTTGTATTCCTTGATACCTTTTGCGCAGAAGTCCAATCTCTTCTATACCACGGGTCAAAACTGGGCTATGCCTGGAGGATCTGAGGCAATGTTCAGAGCTCCAACTACAGGTGCCAATGGTAGTAACTATCAGATTTCAAAGCAATTCATGCCTTTGCTGATCAGTCAGGGAGATGCGACGATGTTTATGCCCACTGCTAATTATGTTCATCAAAATTATGGTATGGCTAATGGTTTACCGCTTCCCGACGATATCACAAAGGCGGATCCGGAATCAGGCTACGATCCTAATTATCCATGGAAAAACCGTGACCCAAGATTTTACAGTGACATCACTTATGATGGTGTCAAGGTGATCCAGGGATCCATTCCTGATCAAAGTCAGGAGGTAAATCGATATGCAAACCTATTCAGTGGAGGAAGCTATAGAAACTTGAGCAACGGAAGCCGAACCGGCTACATGAGTAGAAAATTTGTGCCGCTCAAGGCTAATAAATATGATAACGCATACGATTGGGGTACTTCACTCCACATCAATGTGCCTTACATGAGAGTGGCGGACATTTATCTGATGTACGCTGAGGCTACTTTGATGGGGTACAATTCACCTAGTACGCCTAGTGCTACTTTTGTTAAGTCTGCTGTGAGATGCATTAAATGTGCTTAGAGACCGTGCTGGTATGGCTCCTATCCATTCCAAGTTTGTGGGTTCTGTAGATGCACTTTTGCCAGAATTGCGAAGAGAGCGTGCAGTTGAGCTGGCATTTGAAAGACACCGCTTTACTGATCTTAGAAGATGGATGTTGCTGATCGAAGATCCATATACGGTGAAAACTTCCGTGGAAATGGACAGAGTGGGTGATTTCAATACTGATGATCCTACTGAAAACCGCGTGGCAAACATCCGGGAAGTAGTGATTTTGGAGCGACCATTTACAGAAAAGCACTATTGGCTTCCGCTAAAAGTGTCTGATGTGTCTTTGTATCCGGAAATGACTCAAAATCCTGGCTGGTAATGCAAGCGATTACTTTTTATCATCTAAATGACTCAAAATGAAACTATTAAAAATAATGATGGTATGGTGTGTCGCTGCGGTTATGTTTCCGTATCAGCTTCTGGCACAGAGTACCTTAAAAATAACAATTAACCCTGTGGTAACTACCAGTGCTGGTAACCCCATACAAGGCGCTATAATTACCAGTGAAGATGATGACTACTCTGCTGTCTCAGATAGTTTGGGAGTAGTGAAACTGGTGGTTTCTTCCAACGCATACCTGGCGGTAGAAGCGCCAGGATATGAGACCAAGTTAATTGTGGCTTCCATAGACTTGGAAAAAATCATGTTGTTTGAAAACCTAGAAGGACAAGATGTAAAAGTAGCTTTCCAGACTAAGGACAAAAGAGACCTTATGGGTGGAATTTCTTATGTCAATATGCCTGAAATTCTAAAGGATAACTACATCACTTATCCACTGGATCGGATGGAAGCATATGTAGGCGGTTTCAATGGTAACATGTGGGGAAACTCAAGTTCATTAGTATTGGTGGATGGGGTTCCGCGTGAGGTAGACAGTGTACATCCTACTGAGATAGCACAGATTAGTTTTCTGAAAGGAGTCACAGCAGTAGCGCTATACGGAAGTAGAGCGGCCAAAGGCGTTATCATGATCACCACTAAAAGAGGTGTGGCTAATGATCAAAATATCACCTTCCGGACAAATGCCGGGGTAAATACTCCAAAAAGTTATCCTGAATATTTGGGGTCAGGCGAATACATGTCATTGTATAATGAGGCAAGAACCAATGATGGACTTTCCCCGCTTTATTCCGAAAATGACATTTACAATTATTCCTCTGGTGATAATATCTACCGATACCCAAATGTGGACTATTACTCTCCTGAATATCTTCAGAAGGCTTACGCCAAATACGATGGAAATCTAGAGATTTCCGGCGGTAATGAAACGGCAAGGTATTACACCAATGTAGGTTTCATGACTGAAGGAACAGTAATGGACTTTGGTCAGGCGGCTGAGAATGCAAATGAAAGATTCAATGTACGAGGTAATATTGATCTAAACCTGAATGACTACATATCTGCCAAAGTAGATGCTTCAGCTATATTTTATAATAGTAATGGTGTAAATACAGACTACTGGGGTGGCTCAACCACTTTGAGACCTAATCGCTTTTCTCCACTTATTCCTATAGAATATATTGAGGCAGGTGATGAAGCTTCAGCGGAATTGGTAGAAACAAGTGATCACGTGATAGACGGGAAATACCTGCTCGGTGGTAGTCAACTAGATCAGACTAACCCCATTGCAGGGATTTACGCAGGTGGATCGAATAAATTCACCAGTCGGCAGTTTCAATTTAATGCAGGTGTGGATGCAGATCTTAGAAATGTAATCGAAGGCTTATCCTTTAGTTCGCTGTTTGGTTTGAATTATAATACTTCTTATACCCTGTCATTCAATAACGAATATGCGGTTTATGAGCCTAAATGGACTAACTACAACGGTATTGATCAAATTCTGAGCTTGACAAAGTACGGTCAAGATGCCAGTTCGAGAACTCAAAACATAAACGACAACTGGTTCCGTCAGACGGTATCTTTTTCAGCTCAATTGAACTACAAGAGAACATTTAAGGAGAAACACAATTTCTCTGCAATGCTTATTGGGAATGGGTTCCAGATAGCTGAATCAGAGATTTATCACAAAGTAAGCAACGCAAATTTAGGCTTGTATTTAGCATACAATTTCAAGCAAAAGTATTACGCTGAATTCAGTGGGGCGATGGTTCATTCAGCAAAACTTCCGGAGAATGGACGAAATGCATTTTCGCCTACTATGTCTTTGGGATGGAGAATGAGTGAAGAAGGATTTATGTCCTCCTCATCGGTTGTTGATGATTTGAGACTGTCAGTTTCGGCAGGTATTTTAAATACAGACCTAGACATAGAAAACTTCTACTTATATGAAGCTATCTATACAGATGAAGGCTCTTGGTATGAGTGGAAAGATGGACTTAATAACACAGGTACTGATGTAAGACGTGGTGAAAACATGAACCTCACCTTCCCTAAAAGAGAAGAGATAAGTGTGGAATTGGATGCATCTCTATTTGATCAGCTACTGACATTCAACGGGTCTGTTTTTACTAGTAAAATGACTGGTCTTTTTGTTCAGAACAGTATTCTATATCCGAGTTATTTCGTGACAGGATGGCCTCAGTCATCTTGGATTCCATTTGTAAACTATAATGGAGATACTAGAAATGGCGTTGATTTTCAGCTTAACCTGAATAAGAAAATCGGGGAGACTGTCTGGACTCTGGGTGTATCTGGTCTTTACTATGATACCAAGGCTTCCAAGAGATCTGAGAATTATGAAGATAGCTACCAAAATAGACAAGGGATGCCGCTAGATGCAATCTGGGGACTGGAAAGTATGGGCTTCTTCAGCGGGATGGATGATATAGAAAACTCTCCTAGTCAGGCTTTTGGTGAAGTCAAGCCAGGCGATATCAAATACAAAGACCAGAATAACGATGGAATCATAAATGCTCAGGATGAAGTCTATTTGGGCAGGGGAGGATGGTCAGGAGCACCATTGACTATGGGCTTCAACCTTTCTGCTAAGTACAGAAACTTCACATTCTTCGCTTTGGGAACGATGAGAAGTGGTGCGTATGCCATGAAGAATAACAATTACTTCTGGGTGAATGCGGACGATAAATATTCTGCAGTGGTAAGAGACCGATGGACAGAAGAGACGCAAAATACAGCGACTTTCCCTCGATTAACCACGCTTAATGGGGCTAATAACTTCAGAAACTCAGATTTCTGGTTGTATAGCACAAACAGGTTTGATCTTGCCAAAGTGCAGGTTTCCTACTCCTTTCCAAAGTCCATCTTAGGAAATGGTTTTATCAAAGAGCTTGGAACGTATGTGAGTGGAGCAAATCTTCTGACAGTAGGTCCGAATAGCGATATTCTGGAACTGAATATCGGAAGCACTCCACAGACGCGTTTCTACAACTTCGGTATCCGAGCTAAGTTTTAACTAGACCCAAAATTGAAAAACATGAATACTAAAATATTATATTTCTTTGGTGTCCTCTTATTCCTTTCCAGCTGTCAGGATTTGATCGACCCGGCCATTGAGAATATCCAAGGACGGGAAGACGTGCTAGAGACCGAGATTAGCGCAAGGTTTATTGATCAATGCTTATTTAAGAATACCTACAAACGGTTGGACATTCAGCGAAATGGCCACAGATGATGCCGTGAGTAGTAATCCTACTAATGGATTTCTAAACATAGCCACAGGTCAATGGGCATCAAATAATAATCCAGTCAACCAATGGTCTAGTGCGCAGTCTGCGATTCAGTATCTGAACGTGATGCTGGAGGATGTTGACAGTGTAGATTTTGCGGTAGACCCTATTGTAAATCAGATGTTTGTAGATCGACTCAAAGGAGAGTCATATGGTTTGCGTGCATTGTTTATGTATTACTTACTGCAAGCTCATGGCGGGGTGGCTGAAGGGCAATTACTTGGAGTACCTATTCTTACAGCTTCTCAGAATGTAGAATCAGAATTTAATATTCCGAGAAATACATTTGAAGAATGTATGACTCAGCTGTACGCAGATGCAGATAGAGCTTTGGCTTTACTTCCTATGGACTTAGGTAATATTACTGACCCCTTCTTAATTCCTAGTAAATATGAAGGAGCTGAGACAGGACAATACAACAGGGTTTTTGGGGATGATGCCATACAATTAGTATCGGGTAGAATAGTTCGCGCGGTGATGGCTCAGGCTGCATTGCTCGCTGCTAGCCCTGCTTTTAATCCAGAAGGCGATGTGGAGAAGTGGAAAACTGCGAGCGTCAAATGCAGCAGAAATTCTCAATACAATCGGAGGTGTCAGCGGATTGTCTCCCACAGGTGGAACTTGGTTTTCCAATAACGCAGAGCTTAACGCTATCGGTGGAGGCATGAACCCTGCTGAGATTTTATGGAGAACATCCATCGGTCCGAGCAATAATTTAGAAGCGGATAATTACCCGCCAACCCTATACGGAAGAGGACTGATCAACCCTACACAAAACTTCGTGGATGCCTTTCCTATGGCAAATGGTTATCCTATCAGTGCAGCAAATAGTGGATATGATGCTCAAAGTCCTTATTCTGCCCGTGACCCTAGATTAAATCAATCTGTGGTATTGAATGGGAGTACTTCAGGGCCAAGTAATACAATTATTATTACTGCAGCAGATGGAACAACAAATGATGCGCTAAACCGGGTAGAAACTTCTACACGGACTGGCTATTACCTAAGAAAATTGTTGCGCCAGGATGTAAATCTAAATCCTAATTCGACTAATCAGCAGGTTCATATGAAGCCTCGCATCCGGTACACAGAGATATTCTTAATCTACGCTGAAGCTGCAAATGAGGCATATGGTCCTACCGGGATGGGTGATGCGAGTTATTCAGCTTATGATGTAATAAAGGCAATCCGGCAGAGAGCAGGTATTGGCACTGAAAACGGCGATGAATACCTGGAGTCTATCAAGGGTGATCAAGCTGCAATGCGTCAATTAATCCGTAATGAGCGAAGATTGGAGCTAAGTTTTGAAGGCTTCAGATTTTGGGATTTGCGCAGATGGAATGTCAATCTTAATGAAACTGCTCAGGGAATGACAATAGAGGGTGACAGCTATGAGGTCATGAATGTAGAAAACAGGGTATTCAGTGATTACATGATTTATGGTCCAGTGCCATATAGTGAAACGCTGAAGTTTACAGAGCTAAAGCAAAACACAGGATGGTAATATTCACAAGTACACAACCTATCGTGAATCCAATAGACCATAAACTTACTGAAAAATGAAAAATACAGTTTATATACTAGTTGCACTTTCTCTGGTCCTCACTTCATGCAAGAATGAAGATTGGGAGTTTCCGGACTTTGATTACCAAACGGTTTATTTTGCCTACCAATATCCTGTGAGAACGATCGTCTTGGGAGATGATATCTTCGATACTTCTATGGATAATGAAGGTAAATTTAAAATCATCGCAACCACTGGTGGCGTCTATTCTTCTCCTCAGGATGTGTTGGTAAATGTGGAAGTTGATAATTCACTGGCGGAGGATCTTCTATTTGAAGCCGATGGAGATGAAGTAATGGTACTTCCTTCGGAATACTATCAGCTCTCAGCACAATCTATTATGATCCCAAAAGGTGAAGTGACTGGTGGTGTTGAGATCCAGCTGAATAGCGGATTCTTTAATGATCCCCAAGCTATTAAAAACACCTATGTTTTGCCCTTGAGAATCACTGAAATAGCTAATGCTGACTCAGTCCTATCCGGTGTGGGCTTGGTGGCAAATCCTAAGAGAAATAACCCTGCGGATTGGTCTGTGGTACCAAAAGATTTCGTCTTGTATGCATTGAAATATGTAAATCCTTGGCATGGCAATTACTTAAGAAGAGGGCAGGATGTGATCAAAGGAAACAACGGAAATACCGGGCTGGATGAGACTGTGATCAGGCATGCGGAATTTGTGGTGAAAGATGAGGTGAACTTTTTGAAAACGAGGTCATTGAATCAAGTAGAGTTTCCCTTGTCTTACCCTGGAGAGGATGGAACTAATATCCCAGCAGATATTGTGTTGACTTTTGACGAAAGTGGAAACTGTACAGTTTCAGCATTGGGAGACGGATATACGGCTAGTGGAGCTGGGAAATTTGTCTCTAAAGGAGAGGTGAAAAGCTGGGGTGATAAAGACAGAGATGTGATTTACCTACAGTATGAAATCAATCTTCCCGAAATGACAATTTCAGCTACGGATACGCTTGTGATACGCGACAGAGCGGTTGGCATGGAGATTTTTTCTCCTGTAGTGAAAAACAACAATTAACTAGACCCAAGAAAACATGAAGCAATTATATATTAAGTGTTTTGGTATTCTGGCTGTTGCTATCGGAACTTCCTCATGTGCTGACTATATCGCAAATGATGAGTTTAAGGTAGAAAAGCCGATGAACATTGCCGAACAAGAGGTACTCAATGGCTACGGGGTACTTAGGAGTTACATAGACACCGTTGCCTACCCTAATTTTAAGTTGGGTGGAGCAGTGACAATGTCCCAATACGACGACAGAGGAGTAATGTACCGTCTTATCAATAGCAATTTTGATGAAATCACAGCTGGCTATGGCATGAAGCACGGTGCTATCGTTCAAGCAAATGGAAATTTTAATTTTGATGGGGTAAATGCAACTTTGGAAGCTGCCTCAGCTGCTGGGACATCTGTTTTTGGTCATACGCTGGTCTGGCATGCAAATCAAAACGCCACTTACCTGAATAGACTGCTTGAACCTCTAGTAGTAAATTCACCTGCATTTGCCAATGAATTAGACCTTTCCTCACCGATGCAAGGATCTATGGATGGCTGGTCAAAAAGTGGAGAAGTAATGATCGCAGAAGGAAAAGGAATGGGTGAGGGCACTTCTGCCTTTGCTTTGACCGCTGGTTCAGGAACTGATCCTGAAAGTGTACAGCTCACAACCCCAGCTATTCCAGTGCTTCAGGGGAAAGAATATGAAGTAGTAGTCTATATCAAATCCGACCAACCGGGTCAGGGAGGGATAACCTTTGATGGTCTTTCTGATAACATGCCAGCACTCGATTGGATGGGTACTGGTAAAGATAGTACAGCTTTTGGAACCAGTATTTCCTGGCAAGAAATCCGATTTCAAGTCAGTGATTTTGAAGGAGATTCCTTCAAAATAAATTTTAACATGGGATATAAGCCAGGTGTCTCGTATTCTATTGACATCAGCAATTTATATGTGTATGATCCGGATGGTGAGCCTGCAATTAATAACCTGATTGCAGACGGTGATTTCGAAAATGGAACTGGCTGGGGAGGCTGGGGAAATGGCTCTTCTCGTGGTGTGACTGCTGATGGAATGGGCTTCGGAGGTTCTGGTAAAGGTTTTTACGTCACCAATCCATCCAAAACAGGTGGTTTTTGGGAAGTTCAGACATCTTATGGATTGTCTGAACCTCTAAAAAATGGGGAGGAGTATAAATTGACTTTTTGGGTGAAAGGAGATGCTGAAGGAGTCATAAGACCCGAACTCCAAAGTCCGAATTACTCATCTAACGGGTTTGGTCAAGTAGGTGTGACTAAAGAGTGGAAGCAAGTTTCACTGACAACAGTTGCCACCGCTGATGACCGGATTCGGTTTGTAATTAGTTATGGTGAATTTGCTGGAACAGTCTATTTGGACAATGTAGTTTTGAGCAGCTCTTCTCTTTCTGGTGGCAGCACTACGCTGGTGAATAAGACCGATGAAGAGAAGTTGTCTATAATTTCCGGTGAGTTTGAAAGATGGATTGCAGGAATGGTTACGAATTCGAAAGAGCACATCAAAGCTTGGGACGTAGTGAATGAGCCCATGGATGATGCAAATCCTTCAGAATTAAAAACAGGAGTTGGTCGACCAAGTATCGCCGCTGACGAATTCTTCTGGCAAGATTACCTCGGAAAAGACTACGCTGTAAAAGCTTTTGAATTGGCCGAGAAATATGGTAATCCTGATGACATACTTTTCATCAATGACTATAATCTGGAATATCGCCTGGCGAAAACTCAGGGACTGATTGATTATGTAGCATATTTAGAAAGCAAAGGAGTAACTGTAGATGGAATTGGCACACAGATGCACATTGCAATAGATTCTGATAAGGATAAAATTGTATCGATGTTTAAGATGCTAGCTGCAACTGGCAAACTTGTCAAGGTCTCAGAGCTTGATGTACGAATGAATTCTACCAATCCCACTCCAGAAATGATGCAGCAGCGGGAGATGTACAAGTTCGTAGCGGAAATGTACCTGCAACATGTCCCTGCTCCACAACGATACGGTATCACTATTTGGGGTGTGACAGATAGTGCTGAGAATTCAAATTGGCTTTCAGGCGAAAAACAAGGGCTTTGGGATCTTAATCTAAACCGTAAACCTGCTTATGCTGGGTTCGCTGAAGGTTTAGAAGGAATGTAATTTTATTTAGCACCTATGCAATCAGACCTGATTTGGATTTGATTGCATAGGTTGTTTTCTGGCTATGAATTAGTAATCACACCTTGTGAGGGTATCTTTTTTCCTTCATTGATTCATTTCTATTTAATGCTATAGATGGAACAGAATACACTAAATTTAATATGTCGCTGTCCTTAAGAAGTTTACGATGCTTTGCTCAAACTTGACTATCAGGTTAGCAGTGATTTTTAGCACTAACCGTTTCATCATTTAACAGAACTCCATGAAAACAATGCATAAACTATTCTTGCTGCTTTTACTAGTGACGTTTAGTCAGCTTGTCCAAGCGCAAGAGAAGTACAACATCTTATGGCTGAGTTGTGAAGATATAGACCCTACGCTAGGTGCCTATGGGGCTGAAGAAGTTGAAACACCAAATATCGACCGTTTGGCACGAGAAGGTATTTTATTCGAAAATGCTTATTCAACAGTAGGCGTCTGCGCTCCCAGCCGTTCTTCCATCATCACAGGAATGTATCCGGTGAGCATTGGGACACATAATATGCGTACAGCGAACTTTGTGCCCTATAAGGGAATAAATGGTGAAACATACCCGTCCTTTCAGGCGGTGACTGGGAAAAGCGGACAAAATATCCCTGCCTATTCTGCTGTCTTACCACCTGAAGTGAAATGCTTTACCGAATATTTACGAGTAGCAGGATACTATTGCACCAACAACTGGAAAAATGACTATCAGTTTTATCCACCGTTTACCGCATGGGACGAGAACGGTTTTAATGCTGAATACATGAACAGACCTGAGGGTATGCCTTTCTTTTCGGTTTACAATCATGAAGTAACCCATGAATCACAAATTTGGATGAAGGAAAAGGATCCTATGCTGGTAGATATCAACAATATTAAGCTCCCTGAGTACTTTCCTGACTTACCTGTGGTTAGAAAGGATGTAGGCCGGAAATATTCTAACATTGAGGAATTGGACGCTCAAATAGGAGAAAAATTAGATAAACTTGAGAAAGAAGGGTTATTGGATAAAACCATAATTGTTTTTTGGAGTGACCACGGCGGCCCGATGTTAAGGCAAAAAAGAGCCGTAGGAAATACGGGATTGCATGTTCCTTTGATAATTCGCTTTCCTGATAAGCGTATGGCTGGTACACGATCTGATAGGTTAGTGTCATTAATGGACCTAGGCCCTACAATGATGTCTTTATTGGGCATCAAGCCACCGGAGTATATGCAAGGAAAGGCTTTCATGGGTACATATGAGGAAGCTCCTAGAGAGGTAATATTTGGATCAGCAGATAGATTTGATGAAACATACGATTTTTCCCGTTCTGTAATTGACGGCCAATTCAGCTACATTAAAAATTTTGATCCTTCCACGCCTCTGATTTATCGCATTCAATACCGCGAACAAATAGAAATGACGCGAAAGCTAATTGAAATGGATAGGCAAGGCGAGCTAACAGGCGGTGCTGCCTATATTTTTCGTGATTATAGAGATGCAGATGAGCTATATGATCTTGAAAATGATCCTGATGAAATACACAACCTTGCAAATGATCCAAAATACTACCCACAGTTGATTAAAATGAGAGCACAGTTATCTGCTTGGCAGTTGGATATTGGAGACAAAGGATTAATCGATGAATATAACTTAGTACAAATGTTTTGGCCAGGCTTGGTTCAGCCTTCAACAAAGGATGTTGTAGTAAAACCAACTGAAAAGGGATTAGTATTAAGTTGTGATACAAAAGGAGCATCAATTGGTTACCAAATTGATGATAAAATAGGCAGTGAAACCTGGCAAATATATCACGAGCCTATTAAGCTAAGTAAAGGACAAAAAATAGTTACTCGTGCTAAACGTATTGGTTATAAAACATCCAATACTACCGAGTTTGTGAATATGGAATCCTAAGTACATAGGGCGATCCTGTGGATGAGGGTGAGCCACAAGACCAAGTGTGTCCTGTCCCTATTCATGGGGGTATTTTGATTCTCAGCCTTTGATAATGGGGAATAATCCCGCATTCTCTGGAAGTGAGCACTAAAGAAGCTGGAGATATCCTTTGTCAACGGATTTATCTTACTTCAATAAATTCTGTATTAATTCTTAAAACAGACCATACAATTCTGCAATACCTCAAGATTTAACTTGTCAATAATCCCAAACCTATAGAACCATGAAAAAGTACAACTTAACTCTAGTTTTTTTCTGGATGTTCAGTAGCTCAGTCTGCTATGCCCAGATGGACAACACAATCAAAGAAGACTTTAAACCTTCTTCCAAGAACCAGCCAGGTAAAGAATATCCCCAGGTAAACTCACAGGGATATGCCAGATTTAAAGTAGAAGCCCCGGCGGCTCAAAGTGTCAATGTAAGTTTGGGTCTCGGAGGCAAAGGGGGGACAAATCTTACCAAAGATATTGATGGAGTGTGGACAGGGACAACTGCAGGTCCGATGGATGAAGGGTTTCATTACTACCATTTGACTATAGATGGAGGTGTGTTCAATGATCCCGGAGCAAAGAATTATTATGGTTCTACCCGTTGGGAAAGTGGAATAGAAATCCCAGCACATGACGAGGATTTTTATGCGCTGAAGAATGTGCCTCATGGCATTGTGCAGCAAATATTATTTCCTTCGCCTAGCACCAGCACATCCAGAAGAGCTTTTGTTTATACTCCTCCTGGATATAATAAAGAGTCTTCCAAACGCTATCCAGTACTTTATCTGCAACATGGCTGGGGTGAAGATGAGACAGCTTGGAGCAATCAGGGACATGCAAATTTGATCATGGATAACCTCATAGCTGAGGGTAAAGTCGATCCTTTCATTATTGTAATGACATACGGAATGACCAATGAAGTCAAGTTCGGTGGATTGAGAGACTTTAAGGTTGATGCATTTCAAACTGTTTTAGTAGATGAATTGATCCCATATGTAGATGCAAACTTTAGAACTGTTGCAGACCAAGAACACCGGGCAATGGGCGGACTTTCCATGGGGGGAATGGAAACACATTCCATTACGCTCAATAAACCAGAGGTGTTTTCTCGCTATGCACTCCTAAGTGGAGGAATCTATACTCCTGAGGAGTTGAAGGATTCCATCAAGCCCGATCTTATTTTCATCAGTGCGGGAAGCAAGGAGAATCCAGACCGGGTGACTAATGCTGTGAATGTACTAAAAGATGCTGGCTACAATGCAGTTTCTTACGTATCCGAAGGTACAGCTCACGAATTCCAGACTTGGAGAAGGAGCTTACACGAACTTGCTCCGATTTTGTTTTCCAGTAAATAAACTACCGAGTGTACATACTCTCTTTTCTGGAAAAGGCACTCCTTTTTCTATCAGAATTAACCTATTAATATTTATACCTATGATATTCAAAAAAGTCTTAACCTTTGCATCACTCACCTTGCTTTTTTCAGTGCAAAGCCCTGAAAGTGAGCGTCTCGAAGATATTTTTGCAGATAGTTATCACATTGGAGTTGCCGTCAATGCATGGCAGGTGAACAGCTCTGATGAGAAAGTAAGCGCTCTTATAGCAAACCAGTTTAACAGCCTAAGCCCAGAAAATGGCCTTAAATGGGAGCGTGTCCACCCTGAACTTGATCGTTATGATTTCAAATTCGGAGACGAGTATGTCGCTTTGGGAGAAAAAATCGGAGCCTTTACGATTGGCCACTGCCTAGTTTGGCACCAGCAAGTACCACGTTGGGTCTTTCAGGATGAAAACAAGGAGCCTCTTGGTAAAGATGCCTTGATATCAAGAATGGAGGACCACATTGAGGCGGTAGCTGGACGGTACAAAGGTAAAATCCATGGATGGGATGTGGTCAATGAAGCATTCAATGAAGATGGGTCGTTTCGAGAATCCACTTGGTATAAAGTTACCGGAACTGAGTTTATGAAAGCGGCTTTTCGAAAAGCTCATGAAGTAGATCCTGAGGCAGAATTGTATTACAACGACTATAATGTCTGGAATGCAGCTAAGCGTAAAGGTATTCTTGATTTTGCAAAGGAAATGGTGTCTGAAGGAATCAAAGTGGATGCAATAGGCATGCAAGGGCATTACCAGCTTGAAACCCCTACGCTGGAGCAGATCGAGCAAGGCATAATCGACATTCATGAAGCTGGATTCAAAGTGATGGTGACTGAGCTGGATGTAGATGTGTTGCCTAGGCCGCGTAGTGCTGTGGGCGCCGACTTGAACATGAACTTTGCCAATTCAGAGGAATATAATCCATATAAGGATGGAATCACTCCGGAGGCCGAGGCCAAGTTAGCTCAGCGCTATGCTGATATTTTTAAGATATATGAAAAGCATAAGGACAAAATTACCCGCGTCACATTTTGGGGTTTAGGTGATGGGAATAGTTGGTTGAATAATTTTCCAGTAAGAGGAAGAACCAACTATCCATTGCTTTTCGACAGAAATCTGGAACCAAAAATTGAGGTGATTGAGAAAATCGCCAGTGTGGTGAAGTAGCATGTCGCTAAATGCGTAGCAGCAGCTTGTAAAAATGATGATTATAAATGCTAATAAATGGTAATCATAAGAGGCGCTAGATAAATAAAAAGGTGTCAGAGTGTTCTGACACCTTTTTTAAATAACTCCTTTCTCATTTGCATTAATGAACCTGATCAAACGAACATGTTTATTCGTATAGGCTCAAAATATACTTTACCATATCTTTTGCATCTTCTTCATTCAAAGTAGGATGCGGAGGCATAACAGTCTCTCCCCAAACGCCGGTACCTCCCTTTATTACTTTATTAGCAAGTTTGGTGATATTCTCGTCTGTGGGCTTATACTCAGCTGCTATTTCCTTAAATGAAGGTCCTATTACTTTTCTTTCCACTAAATGACATGATAGGCAATCAGAGTTACCAATCTTTGCTTCTCCTGAAAGTGCTACACCGGCCTCCTCTATAACTTCTTCCACCTGCTCTTCCTCTACGATGGGCTCATCAATTACAGCTGGGGTAGGTTTAGCCGCTTCTACTTCAACAGGCGTTTTGTCTGTTGCAACTTTGTCTGCAGTGGATTCACCACCTCCGCAGGCAAATGACATAACTGCCAGCACCAGGATAGCAGTTTTTGTTATGGTTTTAGTTTTCATTCTTTTAATCTAATTTATAGGCAGTGGCCTACGTCAAATAATTTTTTCTATAGGACGATTAATGACTGTTTAGTGTAAACTCAGGCAGATGTTTGATTGTTCCGCCATCCATAGCGGATTCGTGAGCTAAAATTCCAACACAGGTTATGTTTGCTGATTCCTTTGCATTTGGATACGGAGCTCTTTCTTCTGCTAATGCATTCAAAAACTCATTGACTAAGTGCGGGTGGGAACCACCGTGACCTGATCCTTGAATAAACGATAAATGCTGGTTGTCATCACCATCATAAACTCCCGCTGTGGTGAATGAAGCAATTTCATCTGGGAGTAAATGTCCGTAATCAGGAATCTTAACTCTTTCTGGACTTTCACCTGTATGAATCACAGAGTCTTCATGCTCAATTAACGTCCATTCAAAGGATTTTTTAGAGCCATATACATCAAAACTTTCTCTGTACTGTCTAGCTGTATTGAAAAGTGATCTAGTCACCTCAGCAGCTAAATCAGAGTCTTTGAATTTGATATGGCAGGTTTCTATGGCAAATGGAGAACCGTACTTTGGTATTAAGTTCTCGTCAATTCTACCTGAACCTAGGCAGGAAACATACTCAGCTTGAGCCTTTGGCAAAGCCAAAACAGGTCCCACGCAATGCGTCGCATAATGCATAGGAGGTAGTCCTTCCCAATAGCCAGGCCAGCCTGCCATTTCTTGCTGATGTGAGGCTCTTAAAAACTGAATTTTACCAAGCTCTCCTTTTTCATACATTTCTTTTACGAAGAGGAATTCCCGACTATAAATCACGGTCTCCATCATCATATAGGTTAAGCCAGTTCTCTGAACTTCCTCCACGATTTTTTTACAATCTTCCACAGAGGTTGCCATTGGGACTGTGCAAGCTACATGCTTTCCAGCTCTTAAAGCTTTCAGTGATTGCTCAGCATGATTTTGAATTGGTGTGTTGATATGAACAGCATCTACTTCTGGGTCTTTTAGCAATTCATCGTAATCAGTGTAAACTTTATCTATGCCAAAGGCTTTGCCGATCTCTTCAGCTTTTTCTTTATTTCGTTGACAGATGGCATACATGTTTGAAAGCTTATGTTTTTGGTAGATCGGAATGAATTCTGCTCCAAAACCTAGTCCAACGATGGCGATATTAAAGGGTCTATTACTCATTTTAGTGTATGTATGTTGTTATAATTAATTAGGTGAAATAGGTTTAAAATTTCAGGTTAGGTAGAAGAGGAGGGAAGCTATGCTTATCTACTCTCCTTGGGTTATTGACTCTTTCGAAATTATTTAAGATTATTAAAATCGATATTGAACCGTTATTTAACCAGCAGCCCCAGTTTTTAAGAAATTCCAAGCCCTCTTTGGCAAAGCCATCCTGTGATGGTACTAAAGGCTTCCAGATGCATACTGCACCAGCTAGTTCTTTTACGTCTGGGGTGAAGCTTTCAATTGAGATGACACCTTGGTAGTTGATTGCTTCAAGACCACGCTTATACGCATCCCAAGGCGTAGTTCCACTGCCAGGAGTTCCACGATAGTTTTCAGATACCTGGAAGTGGATCAATTTATCTCCGGCCAGTTTGATGGCGGCTTCAGGGTTTGGTTCTTCTATACTCATGTGAAAACCATCCAAAATCACTTTGGCTTCTGGTTCATTAATATCTTTGATTAACTGCATGAGTTCCTCGCAGGTATTAATAAGATCTGTCTCAAAACGATTCAATGTCTCTAAAGCGATGTCCAAACCGAATTTTCTTGCTGTGTGGCATACTTTACGGAGATTAGTCACCGCTCGATCCCATTCTATCTTCTTTTGTTCTGGAGATACCAATCTAGCTTTTCCCACTGCAGAATACATAGGTCCAGCTACAAACTTGGCATCTAATCCAGCAGCTATTTCAAAGCACTGGTCCAAGTAGTCAAAGCTGGTTTTATGAAATGATGGATCTTCATTGGTGAAATCTCGGCTTGTCCCGAAAGCTCCGCAGATAACGGCCTCAAGACCGTTATCGCTAAGTGCTTTTTTTACCTCTGGTATATTAATTAGCGCTGGATCTTCTACAGGTATCTCCACTACATCATATCCAAAGTTTTTAATTTTTGGTAATAAACTGAGTGTTTCAGAACTGAATGGAGAGGTCCAAAGCCAGGTGCTTACACCGAATTTTACATTAATTGGCATCTCTTATATTACTTTCATTATACCGTTCATTTTTTTCCAGTGATTCGGAAGTGTACAAACGAATGGATAATCACCTTTTTGAGAAGGTACTGTCATGATTATTGAATCTGAGGAATTTGGGAAAACTAAGCTGGTTGAAGCCAATACGTCAGTAGTCTCAGGGATAAAGCTTTTATCCATTCCTGTAAGGTCTTGAGCCATTTTGTCTGCTGCCTGACCGATTTTTTCTAGTGAACCTATAGCTCCAATGACCAGGTTGTGCTGAACGAAGTCAGGGTTGTTAAAATCCACGACTAGCTTACTTCCTGCAGTTACAATGAATGAGGATTTGTCAAAGGACATCTCATGAGGGATGGTGGTTAAGGTAACTAAACCATTTTTCACCACTTCAATTGATTCCTCTATGGAGGATACCGCCTTGCCTTCCTGCGGTGCAGATGCTTTTTTTAGATCCAAACTTGAATCATTGCCAATTCTACCGGAGAATCTCCAATTGCCTTCGTAGTCACCAACTTTGTTGTTGGAATCAAACTGACCAACGCGAACACTTTCTGGAGATAATGGCCCGGTAAATAATCCTTTGGTTTTGCCCTTTGCAACTTCTTTTCCATCAATCATTAAGGCCATGCTACCATCTTCCATAAGTGTTGCTTTAACTTGGAATCGCTCTGAAGGTAGGTTTTTACGTGAACTGATGATTTTCACATCACCATCTTGAGCTATTGCAAAGTGCAAGGCGTCTTTGTAAACATAAAGGCTATAGCCATTAGTACCATTTCCTTGAGCTACCATCACACCGTCTAGAGCATCTCTGCCCGGAGAAACTTCCATTTCTATTGTCATTTCTTTCCCGGTAGGATCAGGTGGGAAAAGAAGTGCATTTCTTTGACTCAAGGTATATGACTCAGATACTAAGCTTTTAGCAATCCTGTCAGCCACACCCATCAAAGAATCAGCTTCAGATTTCGGAGCCACTTCTCTGCCTTCAAATGCTGATGGGTGAGTCAATGCAGCAGCAAAAATTGCTTGTGGCAAAAACTCGTCATTAGCATTATCTTTATTTTCAGCTATAGCTAATAGCTTTTTAGAAACATCTGCTGAAGTTGGCATTTCAGAAACTGCCACAATCACATTTTTTCTAGTCTGCAGATTATCATCTTCCATTAAATTGGCTGCGAGGATTGCTTCCAATGCAGCTTTGTTTTTAGGAATTACTCTCACTGCATTCTTTCTTACTGCTGCAGAAGGATGAGTCAATGCTTTTTCTACCACTTGCTGTGCATTTACATTGCTTCCGTCTAGTGCACCTAGTCCGTGAAGTGTCCAAAGCGCATTGATTGCCGGTGCATTTAACCCAACTTCATCTACAGTTTGATCATTGATGATCTCGTATAGGCCTTCCAAAACGTCCATGTTTTTGGTTTCTACGATCAATCGCTGAGCAGTCAATCTCCAGAACATATTGTCACTTTGAAGAGCTGCTAAAAGCTCATCCCCGTCAGCATCTTTCAAGTCAAAGGTTTCGGAGGAATCATTTCCTTTATAGGTTAGGCGATAGATTCTACCGTGTTGTCTATCTCTTAAAGGGTTGATATATGCATTACCCTCTCCATTTTCAAATCCTCTTGGAGTCGGATTGTGCTGAATAATAAAGTTATACCAGTCTGCTACCCAAAGTGACCCATCAGGACCCACTTCTGCATGCACTGGGCTAAACCATTCGTCAGAACTTGCTAGAATGTTGAATGCATTCTTCTCTCTGAATCCAGAACCTTCTTGGATTATTTGCGAATTATGAAGCACACGACCCGTAGGTTCAGCTACAAATGCCATTTGATTCCAGTACTCTTTAGGAAAATTTCTGGCAGTATATAAATTGTGACCTGCAGCAGCAGTGTAACTTCCGTGCCAATCCACTTGTCTCAGGAATGGCGTGATATGAGGCATGTCGTAATGCGTATCTATACCGATTGCAGTATTTGGTGTTCCTCTATAGACAGTCCTTTTGGCGTACTTAGTTTCCATTGCCAAGTAGACAGAGTGCTGTCCATTAGCGGTAGAAATGAAGGTTTCGAAGTCTTCAGAGAAACCTAATCCCCAAGTATTATTGCTTGTACGGCCAAGGAATTCCATGTTTTCCCAAGTTGGCGTAAATCTATATACGCCTTGGCTGAAATTAAATTTCTTACCGCTTACTTCGCCATTGAAACCTGAATAGCCCAATACTCCCCATACTTTATTGTCAAAGCCATATTTTAAGTTAGATGGTCCAGCGTGGGTATCAAATTTGCCCCAACCTGTCATTACCACTTCTTTGACATCTGCTACATCATCGCCATCAGTATCTTTCAGGAATACAAAATCAGGAGCCATGGAAATCAACATCCCGCCATTTACAGCCATGATTGAAGTTGGAATATTTAATCCCTCTGCGAATACAGTCACCTTGTCTGCTTTGCCATCTCCGTTGGTGTCTTCCAAAATTTTGATTTTGTCATCACCGCCTTCTTTACGAATCTCATTAGGGTAATCAGTTGTTTCAATTACAAATAATCTACCTCTTTCATCCCATGCAAAAGCGATAGGATTGATGATCATTGGCTCCGATGCAAATAGCTCTAATTCAAATCCTACTGGCACCTGAACTAGTTTCATTGATTCCTCTGCAGAAAGTGGTAACTGATATCGTGGTGCTGGGTCTTTTCTTTCGTAATTCGGAATATCAGCATCTTCAAATTGAGGTTGTGGAATGTTGTATTCTGCCAAAAGTTCGTTTACATCATCACCTACTGCCCATAGGATACCGTTTGCTACTAATTCCTGAAATTCTTTTTTCTCCCAAGTCTTTTCGTTGTGACCATAGGCAGTATAGAATACTCTACCTTTTCCCTGCTCACGAACCCAAGTATAAGGCTCTTTGCCTTTATCATCTACCCGCTCCATTAGGACGGTCATATCTGGGTTTACTTGACTGTGTACATACGTCTCATCCCAAGTCTCAAACTCAGAAATGCCTTGCATTACTGGATGATCAGCATTGACAATAGTAGCTGTAAAATCTCCTGTGCCATGTGTGCTAAACTGCCCGCCGACTGCCTCTACAAACCAGTCCGAATTGCGGAAGCAAAACGAAGCACTGTGGATCGGAATTAATGCTTTACCACTTTCTATGTATGATTTTAGCGCAGATTCTTGCTCTGTGGTAATCTCATCATGATTGGCATAGATCATCAAACCATCATAATTGTTTAGCTTGGTAGAATTTAAGTCAGCTACATCAGTGGTGTAAGTGAGGTTGATTCCTTTTTGAAATAATGGTGTCTGTAAATACATCATCAATTTCTCTGAATTGTGATGCTCACTTTCATGACCAAGAACAAGGATCTCTATGCGCCTAGGTTCAGAAGATGAAAGAAAGTTTTGATTGCCTTTACCTCCGCATCCTGCGAGTATGGCAATAATTAGAATCACCATTCCGTAAATAGGTGACTTTGGTAATTTTGGGATTTTAAAATTCATATCAGTAATTGAACAGGTTTTAGTGAACTAATTTCCAGTATTATTCCCGTCATTTCTCCCTGTTTTAGATTAAAATATGACTGAATTATGATCAATCATGACAGATTTACTTTGAAATAGTATAGTAAACCAGATATTACTAATAAAAAAAAGATCAAATTCGAAGCTGATCAGAACTGCTGGGCGATTAATCCTAAAATATATAAGGTGATTTCAATCAATCAGTTAAGTAAAAATTTCACCTATCCTATCCAAACATGTCCTACGTATTTTGCCGTGGTGAATTGATTTGGCACATAGGATTGGCTTCAATCCGTCACTTAGGCAACAAAAAATAAACTACAAAAGGAGGGTTTTCTATTAAAAATAAAAGGCCTAGACGTGTGTCTAAGCCTTTGTAATGTGCACTCGGAAGGATTCGAACCCTCAACCCTCAGAGCCGAAATCTGATATTCTATCCAGTTGAACTACGAGTGCATGATGTACTGAAGATTGCTCCTCAGTACACTTAATATATATTATGCTTCGAGTACAGACTGTACTTTGTCAGCAGCTTCTTTCAAAGTGATTGCAGAGAATACTTTCAATCCGGAATCGTCAATGATTTTAGCTCCTTCAGCAGCATTTGTTCCTTGAAGTCTAACGATAATAGGAACTCTGATGTCTCCGATAGATTTGTAAGCCTCTACCACACCGCTAGCAATTCTGTCGCATCTTACGATACCACCGAATACGTTGATCAAGATTGCTTTTACATTTGGATCCTGAAGGATGATTCTGAAACCAGCTTCAACAGTAGTAGCATTTGCCCCTCCTCCTACATCTAGGAAGTTTGCAGGTTCACCACCTACCAATTTGATCATATCCATAGTAGCCATCGCAAGACCAGCTCCGTTTACCATGCAACCTACGTTTCCGTCAAGTTTCACATAGTTCAAACCTGATTCGCCAGCTTCTACTTCCAAAGGATCTTCTTCAGCTACATCTCTCAATGCCGCCAATCCTTTTTGTCTGTAAAGCGCGTTGTCATCGATATTCACTTTAGCATCTACTGCCAAGATTTTATCGTCAGACGTTTTCAATACTGGGTTGATTTCAAACTGAGATGAGTCAGTTCCTTCATATGCATTGTAAAGAGCAGTGATGAATTTCACCATTTCTTTGAAAGCATTACCAGAAAGACCTAATCCAAAAGCTACTTTTCTAGCTTGGAATGGCTGAAGACCAACCTTAGGATCGATCCACTCTTTCATGATTTTCTCAGGAGTGTGCTCAGCAACTTCCTCGATGTCCATTCCACCTTCGGTAGAGGCCATGATTACATTGCTACCAGTAGCTCTATCCAACAAGATAGATAGGTAATATTCCTTTGGCTCAGATGCACCTGGATAATATACATCCTCAGCGATCAAAACCTTGTTTACAACTTTTCCTTCCGGGCCAGTTTGGTGTGTTACCAAGGTACCACCTAGGATGTTTTTAGCTTTTTCGGCTACGTCTTCCAATTTCTTGGCTAGTACAACTCCATTGGAACCAGTCTCGTTGACTTTACCTTTTCCTCGTCCACCTGCGTGAATCTGAGCTTTGATCACATACCAGCTAGTACCGGTTTGCTCGTTCAACTTAACGGCTGCTTCATGAGCTGCTTCAGGTGTGTCGGCGACTATACCTTCCTGAATACGAACTCCGTAACCTTTTAATACTTCTTTAGCCTGATATTCGTGAATATTCATATATGTATGATTTTTTTCTCAAATGTCATCCCGATAGCTATCGGGAGGAATCTCGCAAGGTAGGGGATATTACCCCCTTTGACTTTTCAGCCATGCTCGATTTCATCCTCTGGAAATTTTTGCCCGAAGTTAAGCTCTTAGACTCGATAAATCAAACCTGACATTTTCCTTTTTCAGTAAAAAAAGACGTTAATTCCTCACGGAGATAGGCATTTGTTCTATTTTTGAAGTGATAAAAAATGTTAGCATGCTGAAAGCCAATGGAATCCATAAATCCTATGGAAGCCTTCAAGTATTAAAAGGTGTAGATCTAGAAATTTTAACTTCTGAAATTGTTTCCATAGTCGGTTCATCGGGAGCAGGAAAAAGTACATTACTTCATATTCTTGGGACATTAGATCAGCCTGACCAAGGTTCCTTGGAGATGGATGGAAAAAAGCTCCTAAATCTAAAAGGAGATGACTTGGCCAAATTCCGAAACGAGCGAATTGGCTTTATCTTTCAATTTCATAATCTTTTGCCAGAATTCACGGCTCAGGAAAATATTATGATACCCGGCTTGATCGGAAATGTATCTCCTGAGCAATTAACCAAAAAATCAGGGGAACTCGCTGAATTACTAGGAATCTCTCATCGATTGGATCATAAGCCTTCAACTCTTTCAGGTGGAGAGCAGCAACGTGTGGCAGTGGCTCGAGCTTTAATAAATAGCCCGGCGGTAGTCTTTGCAGATGAGCCGAGTGGAAACCTGGATACGCAAAATGCCAGAGGACTTCATGAATTGTTTTTCACGCTTCGCAAAGAACTGGGGCAAGCTTTCGTGATCGTAACGCATAATGAAGAGTTAGCTGCCATGGCTGATAGAAAAGTGGTGATGAAGGATGGGCTTATTTTATAAGATTTAAGACATTAGATTAGCAAGGGAGATTCGAGAAAAAGACAAAAGAGATTTCTCATTTCCCGAAAAAGCTGGATTGAAAGTTCCTCCATCGAAATGACTCCTCATAGCATATCAATTTTGCGCCTTGGCACCTTTAGGGGAGATTTAAAGACGTTGCGCCGCCGCGAGAAATCCTTACTTTTCCAGACTCTTTAGCATGGCTTCGATATGTCCTTTGGACTCAAACATATCTGAAAACGCTGCAGCAATCTTATGATCTTTATCTATCAAATAAGTGATACGCTTAGGCATTTTAATCAAAGGAACTAGGGCATCATAGGATTTACATACCTTTCCTGTTGGATCAGAAAGGAGTTCAAAAGGCAATCTGTGCTCTTTCTTGAATTTATTATGCGTTTCGATATCGTCTCTACTCAGTCCAAAGACCGGTATATCCAGATTTCTAAACGCTTCAAATTGATCTCTGAATTCGCAGGCCTCCGCGGTACATACTTTCGTGAAATCCTTTGGATAAATGTAAAGCACCAAAAGCTTTCCCTTTCAAGTCTTTTGATGTATTCAGAATATTTATACCTGTACACGCTAAGGTGAATTCCGGAGCAGTGCTTCCTGTTTTTAATGCCATAGAGAATAAAACCCAAATTGAGTAGAATGGTTCGCTAGTTTGATTCGTTTTTGTAACTATTTTTTGAACTATTGTCCAGACAAATTCCTTAGAAAAAGATCACTCTGAAAAGCTATTATTTTGAAGATTAACAGTGTCCAAGCCATGCTTTTGGCTGGAGTATTTTTCGCTCTGATGAATGTCTCAGTAAAGTACATTCCTCACATTCCTGCCATAGAAATTATTGTTTTTAGATCTATTTTCTCATTGATTTTCAGTTATTTGGTGTTGAAAAAGCAAAAAGTAAATGTTTTTGGGAATAATAAAAAGTGGTTAATAATTCGCGGTGTTGTTGGCTCTATCGGATTGATTTCCTTCTTCTATACCTTGCAAAATATCCCATTGGCCAGCGCGGTAACTATTCAATATTTGTCTCCAATTTTCACAACCCTCTTTGGAGTTTTCCTGCTCAAGGAGAAAGTAAAGCCCATTCAATTCTTATTTTTCGCCATTTCTTTTGGCGGAGTTCTGGTGATTCAGGGAGTTGATGCCCGGGTAGATATGTTTTGGGCGACAATAGGAATTATCTCAGCCATTTTCTCAGGCCTTGCTTACAATGTTATCAGGAAATTGAAAAACACGGAGCATCCGCTGGTAATTATTTTCTATTTTCCTTTGGTGACTTTGCCTTTTGCATTGATAGTCTCAGCTTTTGGCTGGGTGAATCCAGTTGGGTGGGATTGGGCGATTTTACTGTTCATCGGGGTTTGTACGCAGACTGCTCAGTATTTCCTGACTATTGCCTACCAAAATGCCAATGTGTCCAAAGTAGCCAGCCTTACTTATATAGGAATCGTTTATGCATTGATATTTGGGTTCTTCTTCTTTGATGAAACATTTGGCGCCCTCGTATATATTGGGATGGGGTTAGTTTTAATCGGGATTCTTTTGAATATGCGAGTGAAGCAAGTTTCTTAAATCAATTGGACAGGAATCAATTGAAGGTTATTTTTGAATTAAGCTAAAAACAAACAATGAAAATAACGAAAGACCTCTATCAAGGCTCACTGGCGCTACTGACAGATTTTTATCAATTGACCATGGCTTATGCTTATTGGAAATCTGGTAAAGCTGAGCAGGAAGCGGTTTTTAATTTATTCTTTCGAAAGCATCCTTTTCAAGGCGGATTTACAATCGCCGCTGGGTTGGATTATATAGTTGATTACTGTAAAAACTTCAAGTTTTCAGAAGAAGACTTGAGTTACCTGGCGACCATGAAAGGCAAAGACGGGCAGCTTTTGTTCGAGTCGGGTTTTTTGGATTACCTCAGGGAAATGAAATTTACCTGTGATATCGCAGCAGTTGAAGAAGGAACGGTAGTTTTTCCAAATACTCCTCTGGTTCGCGTGAAAGGCCCGTTGATTCAATGCCAACTGCTGGAAACTCCTCTGCTGAATATTATCAATTTCCAAAGTCTGATTGCTACTAAGTCTGCCCGGATCAACTTGGCGGCGAAAGGTGATCCGGTCTTGGAATTCGGCTTGCGTCGTGCTCAAGGCATAGACGGAGGACTAGCAGCTTCCAGAGCGGCCTACATAGGTGGATGCACCTCTACGAGTAATGTGATGGCAGGGAAATTATTCGGAATTCCTGTTTCTGGTACTCATGCGCATAGCTGGATCATGTCCTTTGAAACTGAAATAGAAGCATTTGAAGCCTATGCCGATGCATTTCCAGATCAATCTATTTTTCTAGTAGATACCTATGATACCATCAATGGAATCAAAAATGCGATCAAAGTTGGGAATGCCTTGAGAAGAAATGGAAAAGAGATGGTCGGTATTCGAATAGATTCTGGTGATTTGGCGTATTTCAGTAATATCGCACGAGAGATGCTAGACGAAGCTGGATTTTCTGAAGCGAAAATTGTCGCATCAAATGATCTTGATGAGCATATTATTACTTCGCTGAAGGGACAGGAGTCATCTATTAATGTTTGGGGAGTTGGGACAAAGCTTGTGACGGCATTTGATCAGCCTGCTCTTGGTGGTGTGTATAAATTATCGGCTATTAAAGATGAGAAGGGTGAATGGATTCCTAAAATCAAACTTTCGCAGCAGTCGCTGAAAATCAATATTCCTGGATTTCATACGATAAAGCGATTTTTTTCCAAAGGGAAAGCTGTGGCTGATATGATTTACTTGGAAGATCAAGAACTCAATCCTCAAGCTGCTTTAATCATCGATCCTAATGATCCAACCAGGAGAAAGCGGATGATGCCTGCTTTTTATCAGGAAGAACTATTACTCAAGCCGATTTTCGAAAAAGGGAAACTAGTGTATGAACTCCCTACAATTGTCAAGATCAGAGAAAGAGTGCAAAGTCAGTTGGATTCTTTGGATAAGACACATAAGCGATTGGTAAATCCACATCTGTATCCAATCGGATTGGAAGAAAATCTTCACCAACTGCGAATGGAGTTGGTTTTGAAAGCAAAACAAGTAGATACTGGCAATGAAGCTGAAAATTAATTAGCGATAAGCCGGAAGTGAGGACACTCTCTTGGGCGGATCTAAACAAACAGATAATGGCAATGAATCTTAAAAACAGTGCATTACTTATTATAGATGTGCAAAATGACTTTTTACCTGGTGGGGCGTTAGCTGTGAGTGAGGGCGATGCCGTTATTCCTGTCATCAATTCACTTCAGGAGCATTTTACATTTATAGTTGCAACTCAGGACTTTCATCCTGAAGACCATGGAAGTTTTGCGGCAAATCACAAAGGGAAAAAGCCAGGTGAATTCATAGAATTAGCAGGATTACAGCAAATTCTATGGCCAGTTCACTGCGTTCAGGGATCTGAAGGGGCAGAGTTTCATGCCGAATTGAATCCAATAAGATGGCAAGCTATTTTCCAAAAAGGAACAAATCCAGAAGTGGATTCGTATTCAGGTTTTTTTGACAATGCAAGAAGAGGAGATACAGGCTTAGGTGATTTCCTGCAAAATGAAGGGATTATGAACGTATTCCTCACGGGCCTGGCTCAGGATTATTGTGTAAAATTTACCGCGCTGGATGCTGTAAGTTTGGGTTTTAAGACCTACCTCATCACGGATGCAACCCGGGCAGTCAACCTATCTGCAGAAGATGGAGAGAAGGCTTTGGACGAATTGAAAAAAGCAGGAGTCATACTAATTGAAAGCTCAGCAATACTAGATTAATTATGTTTGAATATAACTCAGAGAAAAATTACCCAACCGAAACTGAAAGTAGAGTCTTGATTCGCTTTCAGGATTGCGACCCACTTCGCCATCTGAACAATGCGAAGTATTTCGATTACTTTTTCAATGCCCGAGAAGATCAGGTCCCGAAACTATACGGCGTGGAAATGATGGACTTCATCAAAAAGTATCAAGCTGCTTGGGTAATCTATAACCATAATATTTCTTACGTGAAGCCAGCAATGGTGGGCGAGTGGGTTCGGATTAAAAGCCGAATCATCTGGCATAATCACAATACGGTAATTTTGGAGTATTACATGACAGATGATAGTGAGAAGCAATTGAAGACCTTGCTTTGGACTACGATGAGGTATGTCACGCTCGCTGAAGGTAAATCCACGGATCATACAGGAGCAGTCAACGAATTTCTCTTAGCAACTTCCTTAAATGAAGATATATCTGGAATTCAGATCAAGGATCGGGTGAAAACCCTTATTCAAGAATTGAAATAAATTTGATATAGATCAAAATAATGTATCTCAGCGAACAAGACCTGTACACCTGCGTACAGGTTTTTGTTTTTTAAAATTGTTGATTTCAGACACTTACAATTTTTCGAAAAATTAATTTTACTAACAGATGTAATAAAGTGTAACCTGGATTTATTTCAAATCTGGACTAATATGTTCGGATGCAATACATATTGATTCCAAATCGATCGCTTTTCATACAGTTATACTGCTGGAAATCGATAGTGTGCCAAATTTAATTTTGTGTAAATGTTAATTTTTGTAAATAAGAATGTGCCTCAAGTAGGGTAGAAAAGGCCCTTATGGCACAGTTGGTATGCCGTTCGCAACTAGCAGAAGCATAACTCTAAACCAACATTATTATGAAAACTCTATTCACTTTCGCACTAGCCGGACTTTTAGCTACCAGTACTTTTGCTAATGACGCTGAAGATTTAAAAGCAAATTCATCAGTTCATACGAACTACAAGAAAATCTCTGTACTCCTTAATGAAGGCGTGGGTAAAGCAAAAATCGCCATTTATGATATGAATGGTAAGAAACTGCATTCTCGTAAAGTTAAAGCTAATGAAGACTTATTGGTTCCTTATGACATGAACAGTCTTCCTTGCGCGGAGTATAAGGTAATGATAACAACTGACGAGGAAGAAGTGACCTATACAGTCGAAACAGTCGAGAAAGAAAAGCCTGTTGAAGCATTACCTTTAATGGCTTACGGGAAGAAAGTAGATGAAAACACAATCAATCTGCTTGTAATTGGATTAGATCAAGCAGGAACCGAAGTCAAAATCAAAAGAGTGACTAACGATAGAATTGTTCACGAAGAAATAGTAAATCAAACTGAAGGATTCAAAAAAAATTACAAATTAAACGGTCTTGATCCAGAGGATGTTTATTTCGAAGTGACAGACGCAACAGGAAGAACTCGTCAAATTTACTTTTGAATTCTAAACCAACTTCCTTTGTGCACAGGCCCTGAATCGTTGATTCGGGGCTTTTTTGTGAAAGTCCTGTCTAACCACAGTGGTCACCGAGAATTGCGCGGGAGCATACTACTTATTTGGTTCGAATCTTCAGGTCTACCGGCTTGGAATTACGGCATTGCAGTCCTAAGTGCCGAATGTAAGCGCGATTGACCACTTTCATCTTCCTAGGTGAATGCCAGATTAATGCGAGTTTCTTTACACCATATTGAATCATAGAAAAACATAAATGTAAAGCTGCTTCATCAAATCTATTCTGAATTTAAGATTTTGATTTCTTTGATACTTTGCGGTAAATATGCTTGTAATGCAAAAGAATCAAAGCCAACAAAGGCCCTAGAAACTTTTGATCATTGCGTTTGAACATTGAAAATTGATCATTCAAACCTCTCCAGCATATGCGCTGTCAGCTCATTTGAGATTTGCATTAAATCAATACCAAGAAGGTTTTTATTCACGCTGAGGACTTTTTCCCGTTCCAGTTTAGGTAATTTTTCAAAACCATAGTGAGCTCCCAAAATACCCCCAGCTAGTGCAGCTGTGGTATCGTTATCTCTACCATAATTGACCAGAAAGATAAGTGTACCCATGAAATCAAAGTCTGCATAGATCATTGCTGTCAGTGTTTGCAACCAAATTTCTCCAGCATGAAAAGGCATATCTTGTAGCCTCTGATCAAGTTGGGAATATGCATATTCTAATGCTTTACTCTCCTCAATTACCTGATTTCCTAGACTATCTTGTTTAGCCGATTCAGCAGAGATCCACCGTGCGTTTTTTAGGATGGTATAGGCTGTTCTACCTACTAGACGGCTTTCGAAGTAGTGCGCTGGATCCAATCGCAAGGATGCTACCAAATCATCTTTGGTAGCATCAGGGCTCATTCCAGCAGCGGTCATAGCAGCTGCCTGAGCAGAAATATCTTTGGCGTAGCCCAAATCATAGAATGAAAGATTATAGGCTTCCTTATATGCCTTTTCAGGATTTCCAGGAAAAAATGCACCTAAAGATGGCGCATACAGTAAGCCCGCACAAACCATCTCACCTCCGTAGAATTTCCCTAAAGAATCAGCATAGGCTACTAAGTTTTCATTGATAAATGGCTGACTCACTTTAGCCCATTCTTGAAGCCATCCTAACTTTAGGGAAACTGATTCAAATGGTTCTGGATCAGTACTTTCTATTTCTTTATATTCCTTAGTATAGAATTCATAAGTGGATAAAATTTCCTTTGCAAAGTCCTTCGCATCTAGCTCTTTGGTATTCTGAGTTAACAAATACTGTGAAGTCAAAACTTTCCATCGTGTATCGTCAGTAGTCCCACCTGAAGGTAAATTAGCAATCCAAATTCCTTCAGGAGAAACCTCCCTAACCATAGAATCCAAACCCTCTACAAAACCATATTGAAGTTTGATTTCCTCTCTGGCCCACATTTCTGTTGGAGCTCCCATTGCATCCCCAATAGCTGATCCGACCAGCATACCAAGTATTTTGTCATGCAATTGCTTTTCGCTCATCCCTAATTCAGGCACCTTTTGATCGGTGAACTGTACAGGAGTAGAGGATTTTCTATCTCCGCAAGAAGAAAATAGAAGCGTGAGTACAACTAGGAGGTAGAGGGTTTTCATAAAGACAAAATATAGGTTTTTGCCTTCTCTAAAAGTGATTCCTTTTCGTCTAATGAAAGTGATAAGGGTAATTGTGCAATTCCGATCAACCGGCGCATGATTTCCATACCGCGATACCTATTGACTAAGTCCTCGACATAGCTATGCTTGTAATTTTTCAGAAACTCTTCCTGATGTCTTTGATCCATTTTCGAAAGATCAAAATGCGCAAATAGGACTCCCAAGTCAAATTCGCAATCTCCCATATAAGCGAATTCAGTATCAATGAACTTGATTCCGTTGTCGGTTTTTAGCCATGAAGCTGGATAAAAGTCGCCATGAAGCAAAGTGATTCCATGGGATAAATAGCGTTTTCCCAGAAGTTCCAAAGCACTTTTCAATTCCTCGTCAGTTTTATACTTCATACTAATTTCCTGCAATCCAGGCTGGATAGTATCCAAATCAAATCCATTTTCCTCCATAAAAGGGAAGTGAAAAAGATGCTCATGGTTTAGTTTTTTCATTTCCAGATTGGCTGGGAAATTACTTACTTCAAGGTTGTGCAAAGCGTTCAGATAATTGCTGATTGAGCGTAAATCATTGGGTTTCCAGTGGTAGCCGAGCTCATAGATATCACTGAAATCCTTTCCATTACCAAGGTCCTCAATCATAAGAATATGGTTATCAGGATTGTATTGGAGTACTTTTGGGCTGTAATCTGCTAAAATCTCATCATCTTCTATGAGTTGGTAGTAGAACAGTAGTTCAATTTCGATTCGCTCAATTGGAGCGAGGATTTGGGGGAATTTTCTAACGTAAGGTTTGGATTGCTTGAGGATGACAGATCTTAAATTGGTTTTCACTCGTAAAACCAAATTCATGTTGCTTGCTCCGGCGGGCTCAGTTGACACCAGCTTTTCATTTTCCAGCCATAGTGGGAGCGATTGAAGTGTTTCAAGACTGGAAAGCTCACTTAGATCGGTCATTTCTATTCGTTTAGATATCAAATATCGAAACTATAAATAAGTTTAAACACTTGGGCACCGTTTAGCAAAAGTTCTAAAATGAAAAGCAAAAGGTCTTTTTGAATACAAAAAGAAATGCGAGGGCTAAAAATCCTTAATTTTGATTTGAGTAAAAACCTAAAATATAAATACCATGTTTGGATTACCCCGAACACTTTTTACTGAAGAGCATGACCTATTCAGAGCCAGTGTAAGAGATTTTATTGCCAAAGAAATTACCCCTTTCAATGCCGAATGGGAGAAGAAAAAAATGGTTTCAAGGGAAAGTTGGCGCAAACTCGGAGAAAGTGGGTTTCTCGGCATACAAGCTCCTGAGCACTTGGGAGGAATGAATATCCTTGATTTTAGATACAACGCGATCTTTATTGAGGAACTTGGGCTAAGTGGTTGCTCTGCCCCAGCCATAGGATATCCACTTCATAATGATATAGTGATGCCCTACATTCTGCATTTTGGAACAGAAAAAGCCAAGGAAAAATACATCCCTAAAATGGTGGCCGGTGAGTACATAGGTGCAGTAGCAATGACCGAACCTGGAGCGGGAAGTGATCTGCAGGGCATCAGTACCAGCGCAATAGATCAGGGGGATTTTTACTTAGTCAATGGAAGCAAAACCTTTATCACCAACGGCTATTTATCTGATGTGGTGGTAGTTGCTGTAAAGACTGATCCTAAGAAAGGTGCAAAAGGAATTAGCTTGCTGCTTATGGATAATTCTATGAAGGGCTATACGAAAGGACTTCCTTTTGAAAAGGTTGGACTGCATGCTCAGGATACCTGTGAGTTGTTTTTTGAAGACGTAATTGTGCCAAAAGAGAACTTGCTAGGTCAAGAAGGAGAAGGATTTAAATACTTGATGACTGAGCTCGCACAGGAGCGCCTTGTGGTGGCTTTGGCGGCGATTGCTTTAGGAGAATACATGCTTCAAGAGACTGTTACTTATGTAAAGCAACGAAAAGCGTTCAATCAGTCCATTTCAGATTTTCAAAACACCCGCTTCAAACTGGCGGAAATGTGTGCGGCACTCGAGCAAGGGAGAATTTACTGCGACTATTTGGTTCAGCTTCACAATGATGGCCAATTGGATTCGGCGATGGCTTCAGCAGCTAAATACAATATGACAGAGCTGCAATGTAAAGTTGCTGATGAATGTGTGCAGCTTCATGGAGGATATGGGTATATGTGGGATTATGGGGTCGCCAGAGCTTATGCAGATGCTCGAGTTCAGCGAATTTATGCAGGAACCAACGAGATAATGAAAGAGTTGATCGCAAGAAAAATTCTGAAATAGAATAGAATTCTTTTGACCTATCCCAAGATTTTAATTAATTCAAGAAAAGATACACCCAACAATAACTGAAATTATGAAGGATTTTCCCTGGTTGAAGCATTACCCAGAATCTGTTCCAACTGAAGTTGATTGCGAAGCTTATTCAAGTGTGGCAGAGCTTTTTGAGGAAAGTGTAAAAAAATACGGTGATGCAGTTGCTTACGAATGCATGGGGAAAACGATGTCGTTCAATAAGTTAAATAAACTTAGTGAGGATTTTGCCTGCTATTTAACACAGGTGCTACGGCTCAAAAAAGGGACTCGAGTGGCTATTCAGATGCCGAATACCCTGCAGTATCCAGTCGCAATGTTTGGGGCAATTCGTGCAGGGATGATTGTGGTGAATACCAATCCTTTGTACACTTCTTCGGAAATGAAGCATCAATTCAAAGATTCCGGAGCTGAATTAATTATTATCGTAGCAAATTTTGCTGACAACCTAGAGAAAATTTTAGATGATATTCCTGCAAAACATGTCATCGTAACAGAACTCGGGGATCTACTTGGAGGGCTTAAGGGAACCATCGTCAACCTAGTAGTAAAATACATTAAAAAACTGGTGCCGCCATTTTCTATTCCAAAGGCCGTTTCCTTTAAATCAGCCTTGGCTCAAGGAGCCAATCATAAATTTAAACCAGTAGAACTTAGTTTAGAAGACACCGCTTTTCTCCAATATACAGGCGGAACTACCGGTGTCTCCAAAGGTGCTGAGTTAACACATGGAAATATTGTGGCAAATATGCAACAGATCTCTGCATGGATGAAGCCGAAGCTGAAAGAGAGCGAGGAAGTGGTCATTACAGCATTACCACTGTATCATATTTTTGCATTGACGGTGAATTGTCTTGCGATGCTTAAGATCGGAGCACATAATCTTCTGATTACCAATCCTCGGGATATGCCAGCTTTTTGTAAGGACTTATCCAAAAAGAAGTTTACAGTCTTTACTGGTGTGAATACGCTTTTTAATGGACTATTGAACCAAGAATCATTCAGAGCATTGGATTTTAGTAGTTTGAAAATATCTGTGGGCGGTGGAATGGCGGTGCAAAAAGCAACTGCTGAAAAGTGGCTTTCGGTGACAGGAACACCTTTGGCAGAAGGCTATGGTCTTACAGAAACCTCCCCTGTAGCCTCCTGCAATCCTATCGATGGTACTGAGAGAAATGGTACCATAGGGATTCCACTTCCGAATACAGATATGATGGTCATAGACGATGAAGGAAATACACTTCCAGTAGGCGAGCGTGGAGAAATATGCATCAAAGGTCCCCAGGTTATGAAAGGCTATTGGCATAAGCCAAAAGAAACAGCTGAAGTAATGTTGGGCGAATGGTTCAAAACTGGAGATATAGGAGTGATGGACAAGGACGGCTTCACCAAGATAGTTGATAGAAAGAAAGAGATGATTCTTGTTTCTGGATTCAATGTTTATCCAAATGAAGTAGAAGATGCCATTGCATCTTTTCCGGGTGTATTGGAAGTCGGGGTGATCGGGATTCCTGATGAAAAGTCCACTGAGCGAGTAGTAGCATACGTGGTGGCCAAAGACAAGTCAATCACTAAAGAACAAATCATTTCACATTGTCATGAATACCTCACTAATTACAAATGCCCTAAGGAGGTTCATTTCACAGACGAACTACCAAAGTCCAATGTGGGCAAGATCCTGAGAAGAAAGATTAAAGAAGCACATTTGGAGAAAATAGGAGCTAGCAAGTAATAGTCAGTTTTCAGAAGGCAGTCGCAGTGATCAGTTCATCAATAATCTGATACACTGCGACTGCGACTGTGACTGCCAACTAACCACACTTTACCCTTCCAACCATCACATTACTTTTTTGATTTTAAATCTTCTTGACCATCTTAGTTTCTTCAAATAACAATACCTTCCAATGCTGAAGAAATTACTACCTGTGGCTGGGCTTTTGCTCGGATTTTATCAGGCTTTTGCCCAATCTGCTGACAAGCCCAATATTGTATTTATCCTAGTGGACGATTTAGGGTATCATGACCTCAGTGTGACAGGAAGCAAATACTATGAAACTCCGAATATTGACGAGCTAGCTTCCCATTCCTATCAATTTGTTCAAGGATATACCGCTTCGCCTGTTTGCAGTCCAGCTAGAGCCAGTATTATGACTGGTGTAACTCCTGCGGTTCACAAGATTACAGATTGGATAGGGGCACCGGAAGGGGAGGCTTGGAGAGATTACGGTAGGCATACCAAGCTTTTGCCACCTACTTATTCACATGATTTGCCGGCATTGTATGTGACGCTCCCTGAGGCATTGAGAGATTCGGGTTATGAGACATTTTTTGCGGGCAAGTGGCATTTGGGAGGCGAAGGTTCTTATCCTGAAGATCATGGTTTCCAAACCAATATTGGAGGTTTTGAAGCCGGGAGCCCAAAAGGTGGATATTTTGCTCCCTACGAAAACCCCAAATTGGAGCAAGGACCTAATGGTGAAAATCTAAGTATGCGTCTTGCAACAGAAACTGCTAAGTTTATTGAGCAAGCGCATGAGAAACCGTTTTTTGCCATGTTGTCTTTTTATGCAGTTCACGGACCTATTCAGACTACTGAAGAAAAATGGGCAAAGTATAGAGCAAAGGCTGAGGCTTTAGGGATAGCTGATCATGGATTTGAAATGGAAAGGAGACTTCCGATCCGGAAGTATCAGGATAATCCAGTCTATGCAGGACTAGTGGAGGCCATGGATGATGCAGTGGGAGTCGTGACTGCAGCTTTGGCGAAAGCAGGTTTGGATGAAAATACCATTATCGTATTTACCTCAGATCACGGCGGAGTAGCGTCTGGAGATGCCTTTTCCACTTCAAATTTTCCGCTAAGAGGCGGCAAAGGATATCAGTGGGAAGGTGGCCTACGCGTGCCGTATTTCATCAAAGTCCCAGGACAGAAGGAATTGATCACGTTAGATGTTCCTGCCAGCGGGATAGATTTTTACCCTACTCTTTTGGAACTTGCAAATGTGAAGATGCCCGAAGGAGTGTATATGGAGGGGGTAAGTTTGGCTCCGGCGATGCAAGGAAAAAAAATTGCTTCTCGTCAGCTTTATTGGCACTACCCGCACTACGGAAATCAAGGTGGAGATCCAAGTTCTATTGTGCGTGAGGGAAATTGGAAATTGATTTACTATTGGGAGGATAAAAGTGTGGAGCTTTATGATCTAAGCAAAGACCCAAGGGAGGGAAATGATGTAGCAAAGCAAAATCGAAAAGTAACTACTAAACTTGCTGGTGACTTGCTATTTTATTTGACTGGTAAATTTGCAAATCAGCCATTGGATGATCCTGAATATAATGCAGCCTTGCATCAGGAAGTTTTGGATAGAAACAAAAATGTAAGAATGCCAAATTTGGAAGCAGAGCGAGTGAATATGCTTAGCCCAGGATATACTCCTAATGCAGATTGGTGGGGGTCTAAGGTGACAAAGGATTGAGGGGAGGCGGTTGGCAGTTTTCAGTTGGCAGTTTGGAAGGTGGTAAAGTTGTAATGTGGTAAAGTTGGAAGTGTGGGGATTAATATTCAGTGTTGTTTAAATTTCAATATGTGAAAAAGTATATAGTTCTATTTCTTTTGCTGGTCGGTGGGGTTAAAGATTCTTTTGCGCAGCTTAAATCCACGAAGCCAAATGTTGTGCTGATCAATGTGGATGATTTGGGCTGGGCTGATTTGGGATTTATGGGTTCGGATTATTACGAGACACCTAACCTTGATAAACTCAGTAGGGAGAGCAGGGTCTTCATGAATGCCTATGCAGGAGCTTCTAATTGTGCTCCTAGTAGGGCTAGTATGATTACGGGTCGCTATCCTATGACTCATGGGGTTTACACGGTAGACCCAGCAGATCGTGGTGATAAGAGAACTCGGAAGCTGTTTGCCTCACCAAATTCAAAAGTTATCCAAGATAGTCTTTACACCTTGGGCAAGTTCTTCAAGGATCAAGGTTATACAACTGGTACGTTTGGGAAGTGGCATATTTCGGATGATCCGGCTATCCATGGATTCGATGTGAATATCGGTGGAAGCCATAGAGGCCATCCTGGAAAAGGACGGGTATTTTAGCCCATATAATATCAAATTGGAGCCTGTGGTAGAAGGGGAATATCTGACTGATCGACTGACGAATGAAGCGATCACTTTTGTAAAGAATAACCAAGAAAGGCCATTTTTCCTTTACCTGCCTTTTTATACAGTTCATTCTCCTTTGCAGGGTAAACCGGATTTGGTAGAAAAATATCAAAACAAAAAGAGTAGCAAAGGCCAGAATAATCCGGTTTATGCGGCTATGATCCAGAGCATGGATGAAAATGTAGGAAAATTGTTAAGTGTATTAGATGGCTTGAATCTGACGGATAATACGCTTGTTATTTTCACCTCAGATAACGGAGGCATTCGCGCTACCAGTTATCAAGATCCGTTGAGAGCTGGAAAGGGGAGTTACTACGAAGGTGGAATCAGAGTGCCTATGCTCGTCAAGTGGCAAAATCAAATTAAAGCTGGAATAGAAAATACTCCAGTGACACAAATGGATTTTTATCCTACCCTCCAAGCATTGATTGCCCCAAATGCTGGACTGGAGCTGGATGGGCAAAGTATTTTGCCTCTGCTTTTTGATCAGGAATTGGATGAAAGGGATCTGTTCTGGCATTTCCCAATATACCTGGAGGCCTACGATCCGAAGGAGGATGGTTCTAGAGATCCACTTTTCCGTACTCGACCTGGCTCAGTCATTCGCTCAGGAGATTGGAAGTTGCATCAGTATTTTGAAGATGGTGGATTAGAACTTTATAATCTTAAGGACGATCCTTCCGAAGCGAATAACTTAGCATCTTCAAATCCTGAAAAGACAAAGGATCTTTTAAAGAAATTGGAAAAGTGGAGATCGGAGAATGGTGCTCCTATTCCCACAACAAAGAATCCTGACTACGATCCGGCCTTCGAGAAATCAGCGGTTGAAAAAGCGGTGAACTAGAAAAAGCCACCATTTGGTGGCTTTTTCTAGTTTGATAGATGGCTTTATCAGATTACTGATTCAAAGTATTCGATCGTTTTGGTCAATCCTTCTCTTAGGTTAACAGTAGGTTCCCAATCCAGTTCTTTTTTAGCCAGATCAATAACCGGTCTTCTCTGCATAGGATCATCTTGAGGAAGTGGAAGGAAGATCATCTTACTTTTACTGTTTGTCAGATCTATAATTTGCTGAGCTAGTTCCAGCATGGTGAATTCACCAGGGTTACCGATGTTCACTGGTCCGGTAAATCCATCACGGCTATTCATCAAACGGTACATTCCCTCGATATTATCGTCCACATAACAAAAAGAGCGGGTTTGCATACCATCTCCATACATGGTGATGTCCTTTCCCTGTAGGGCTTGCACGATAAAGTTACTTACAACACGTCCGTCATTTGGATGCATTCTTGGACCATAAGTATTGAAAATACGCATGACTTTGATTGCAACCTTATGCTGGCGGTGATAATCGAAAAAGAGCGTTTCAGCACATCTCTTTCCTTCGTCATAGCAAGCTCTTGGGCCAAGTGTATTTACACTTCCCTTATAAGATTCTGGCTGGGGATGAACTTCAGGATCACCATAAATCTCAGAAGTACTCGCCTGAAGGATTTTGATTTTCAATCGCTTTGCTAAGCCCAGCATATTCATAGCTCCAATCACAGATGTTTTGGTGGTCTGAACCGGGTCAAACTGATAATGAACAGGGGAGGCAGGACAAGCTAAATTATAAATCTCATCTACTTCTACATAAAGTGGATGCGTAACGTCATGGCGGAGCAATTCAAAATTCTTGTTATCAAGTAGATGATGAATGTTTCTTCTATTGCCAGTAAAAAAATTATCTACACAAAGAACCTCATTTCCTTCTTTCAGAAGTCTATCACAAAGATGGCTGCCAAGAAATCCTCCACCACCACTAACTAATACTCGTTTCATATGATTATGATTGATTTTTTAAGGCCATATGGAATCTCGCTTGCATTATATTTTTTTGTGCGTTTGCTGTTTTCGTTATGCTCGATTTCATTCAATTAAAACAAAAGGGTTAAAAACAATTGTGCCCAAAAATAAGCAAATGTTTAGCAATATAAAGGAAAGGTGATCTGGGATAGGAATAAAATGGTATGTTAGACTAGATACCTGATGACTTTGGCAGGATTACCGCCAATGACCACATCGGCAGGAAAGCTTTTGGTAACTACGGCTCCTGCTGCTATTACCGATCGGTCACCAATGGTAACTCCGGGACAAATCACGGCTGTCCCACCTATCCAAACGTCATTTCCAATAGTGATTGACTTGCCATATTCCCACATTTCCCCTCTTGATCTTGCATCAATTGGATGAGTGGCGGGGTAAAACTGGACATTTGGTGCGACAAGTACTCGGTCACCAAGTGTGACTTTGACCACATCAAGAACTACGCAATTGAAGTTGAAGAAGACATCATCTCCAACTTCAATATTATAGCCATAATCGCAAAAGAAAGGTGGTTCTACCCAGAAGTTCTTTCCGGTTTTTCCAAGGATTTTACGAATAAGAGAAACGCGAAAATCGATATCCTCAGGATTTGAGTCATTAAAGCTTTTTACCAATTTTCTTACTTTCAAGCGTTCTGCTACCAATTCCGGATCTCCAGCTTGGTAGAGTTCGCCTGCCAGCATTTTCTCTTTTTCTGTCATTTTTCCTGGCTATAAAGCAAGCCTGCTTCCACACCACGTATTTCAGCAAGACCTTTTAATCTTCCAATTGCAGAATACCCTGGGTTGGTTTTTTTGTTCAAATCATCCAGCATCAAATGTCCATGATCTGGGCGCATTGGTAGGCTTTTTCCGCGCTTCTGCTGAACCTGAATCACTGCATCAATGACTGCTACCATTGGCACGTTTCCTTCCAAATGATTGTCTTCAAAGAAATTACCATGTTCATCTCTTTTGGTGCTGCGCAAATGGATGAAGTGGATGTGGTCACCAAATTCCTTAACCATAGCCGGAAGATCGTTGTCCGCTCTTACTCCAAATGAACCAGTGCAAAAAGTCAGGCCATTGGCAGGACTCGGCTGATCTTTAAGTATTCTTCTTGCATCGTCTGCTGTACTCATAATGCGCGGAAGACCAAATAGTGGGAAAGGAGGATCATCTGGATGGATTGCTACGCACATTCCATTCTCTTCAGCCACAGGTACGATTTCATCTAAAAACAACCTTAAATGATCTGCTAGTTTGGCTGCATCAATTCCATCGTATGTTGCTAGCATAGTTTTGAATTCTTCCAATGTATAGCCAATCTCAGACCCAGGTAGGCCCTTAAGGATATTATCGAAGATCATTTGATGCTTTTCAGGAGTTAACGCATCATAATAAGCTTTCACCTCAGCATATTCTTCTTCAGAATATTCAGCTTTTGCCTCTGGTCTTTCCAGTATGAAGAGATCAAATGCCTGAACAGCCTTTTTCTCATAAAGCAAGGCTTTTACGCCATTGGGAAGTTCAAATTCCAGATCAGTTCTAGTCCAATCCAGAATAGGCATGAAATTGTAACAAACTGTATAAATGCCTTCTGCTGCCAGGTTACGAAGTGTTTCCTTGTAATTTTCGATTACCTGCAGGTAATTCCCAGATCGTGTTTTTATAACTTCATGTACTGGCACAGATTCTACAACTGACCAAGTCAGTCCTGCAGCTTCAATGGTGTTTTTGCGTTTTTTGATTTCTTCTCTAGACCAGGTTTCTCCATTTGGAATATGGTGGAGAGCTGTAACTATTCCGGTCGCCCCAGCCTGAAGAATATCTCTAAGACTTACAGGGTCGTTTGGGCCATACCAGCGCATGGTTTGCTCCATTTTATAGGTCATATTTTATATAATTTGAGATTTTAAATTTGAGATTTCAAATTGTTAGACTCCTGAATAGGCTCCAAAACCGCCATCTACCGCGACGATAGTTCCTGTTACAAATTCGGATGCATCAGCACAAAGCCAGTGTAAGGCGCCATTTAAATCTTCAGGTTTGCCAAATCTATTCATAGGCGTATGGCTGATGATTTGATTTCCTCTTCCTGTAAGGCTTCCATCAGACTCAGTAAGTAATGCTCTGTTCTGCTCTGTCAGGAAAAAACCTGGAGCAATGGCATTAACCCTAAATCCAGCTCCATGTTTAGAGCAAAGCTCAACTGAAAGGAACTTGGTTAGGTTGTCAATAGCAGCTTTGGCAGAAGCGTAGCCCATCACCCGGGTCATGGGTCTGGAAGCGGCCATGGAACTGATATTGATGATGTTTCCTTTTCCGTTTTTCAACATGAGTGGGAAAAGAATTTTAGAAGGAATAGCAGTACCTAGGTAATTAAGATCCATCACCTTTCTTAACCCATCGAGTTCCAAATCTTTTAAGGTTTTGTCAGGAGTGATCACTGCACCTGGCATATTTCCGCCAGCGGCATTGATCAAAATATCAAGGTAACCATGGTCTTTTTCTATTTCCGCATAGACTTCCTGAATGCTTTTTTCATCAGTGACATCGCAGATATAGCCAAATGCTTTTCCTCCTATGGCTTTAATTTCTTGAACTAAATCTTCCACCTTGGCGGGCGTACGACCTAAAATCAGGACTTCTGCGCCTTCATTGGCAAGATATAAACTCATTGATTTGCCTAAGACTCCAGTCGCACCGGAGAAGGCTATTTTTTTTCCCTTAAGAGAGAATAGTGAACTGCTCATATTTAAACGTGAATGTTTTTTGGGCTAAAGTCAAAATACTGTTTCGCATTGTGGTAGCAAATACCTGAGATGATTTCCCCAAGCCATTTCTCATCCCAAGGAAGCTCGCCATTCGCTACATCTTGTCCAAATAGGTTGCATAGAATTCTGCGGAAATATTCATGACGTGGAAAGGAAAGGAAGCTGCGGGAGTCTGTAAGCATACCTATAAAACAGCTGATTAAGCCCATGTTTGAAAGTGTGTTGATTTGCTTCTCCATACCATCCTTTTGATCGAGGTACCACCAGCCTGATCCAAATTGAATTTTACCGCGCACAGATCCGTCATTGTAATTTCCGATCATGGTAGCAAAAACCTCATTATCACGTGGATTAAGGTTGTAAATCACTGTTTTGGTAAGCTGATCTTCAGAAGTTAATGCATTGAAAAATCCTGACATGGCTTTTGCTTGGTCAAAATCTCCAATGGAGTCAAAGCCTGTGTCTGGACCTAAGATCCTAAGTGAACGCTCGTTTGTATTTCTCAGAGCGCCAAGATGGAATTGTTGTACCCATCCCTTGGCATGGGTGCATATTTTGCACAATGCCAGAAGCGTGGTGTATTTGAAGAAGTTTACTTTTTCGCTGGAAAGATTGTCACCAGAAAGAACCTGAGAGAATATGGAATCTACTGAGAGGGAGCTCTCTTTAAAGAAATATAATTGCTCGAGTCCGTGGTCTGATAGTCTACAACCGCGCTCGTGGAAATAGTCTATCCTGATGCTCAATGCTTCGAGCAATTTATCGTACGTATGGATTTCGAATCCTACGCTTTCGCCTAAGCTGGAAATATATGTTTTATATGATGTTGGGTTTTCAATAGAATATGCTTTATCTGGCCTGAAAGCAGGATACATGCCAAGATCTTTCCCCTTCTTATGAAAAGAAACATGTTGGTCAAGAGAATCTATAGGATCATCTGTAGAGCATACTACTTCTACTTTCATCTGAGCCAATAGCCCCTGAGTAGAGTAGGAGTCTCCTTCCAAAACTGTGTTGCAATGCTTATAGACTTCCGAGGCATTTGCTTCTGAAAGCAGATCATCAAAACCAAAATATCGCTTTAATTCTAGATGCGACCAATGGTAAAGAGGGTTTCTAAGTGTATAAGGTAATGTTTTGGACCAGCTTTTAAATTTCTCTTCATCTGAAGCATCTCCAGTAATAAATCTCTCATTAATGCCAAAAGTCCTCATCGCCCGCCATTTGTAATGGTCACCGGCTAGCCAGATCTTTGAGATGTTTTCAAATTTTTTATTAGCATTTATTTCAGCTGGCGGAAGGTGATTATGATAATCTATTATGGGTAAATCCTTGGCATACTGATGGTAAAGGATTTTTGCATATTCGCTATGCAATAGAAAATCTTCATTTAGGAATGAAGATTTCGTTGTTGAATAGGGCATCGGTTATTTTGGCTAAATTTCTACAACTTATTATGAACATAAAAATACCTCGAATCAGCTGTATTTAGGGAATAAAATGCGGAAACGATTTCGAAATTATGTATGCGGTATAGGCCTAATACGCGCAATCATTTGTAATTTGTGACCAATTATTGACCCAATTTACCTTTAATACCATGGCTTCAGGAATTAGTTTAAAAGAATTAGCTGCGGAACTTAAGCTTGCCCCTTCGACTGTCTCACGTGCATTAAATAATAGTTATGAAATATCAGAGGCTACTAAGAAGAAAGTTCTAAATATGGCTGAGAAGCTAAATTACCATGCGAATCCTTTTGCACGTAGTTTACGCGAAAATAAAAGCAAAACTATCGCAGTTATTATCCCAGAGCGAATCAATAGCTTCTTTGCTCAAGTAATGGATGGAATAGAAGAAATAGCCCAGGAACATGGCTATCATCTGTTAGTTTATAATACGCATGAAGATATGGAGCGAGAGCGGAAGATTGTGAATTTGCTTCTAAATGGCAGGGCAGATGCCATTGCTATGTCAGTGACTAGTCAGACCAGCGACAATTCCCATTTAAAGAAACTACACGATAGAGGACTACCAATCATATTTTTTGATCGGATAAGTTCTGAAATTCCTACAACTAAGTTTATTACCAATGATTATGAAAGTGCTTTTGAAGCTACTCAGCATTTAATCAATCAGAACTGCAAAAAGATTGCTTTTTTCACTCTGTGTGTAGATTTATCTATTAGCAAGGAAAGGCAGCGTGGATTCAACGATGCTATCAATAAAGCGGGTATCGCATTGGATTCTTCAATGACCCTTTATTGTGGGCATGATGAAGAGAGTAACGTAGAAAAAATTCAGAATTTACTAAACTCTCCGGATAGACCTGATGGAATAATTACTTCAGTGGAAAAATTAGCTTTTGCTACCTATCATGCCGTAAAACGTACTAATTTGAAAATGCCTTCTGATTTAAAATTGATCAGTTTTTCAAATTCTTCTATCGCTGGATTAATGAATCCAGCATTGACTACTATTACCCAGCCTGCTTCCTTAATGGGTAGTGAATGTGCAAAGTTGCTTATAAAGAAATTGACTAAGCCAAATCACTATGATTTATTAGATCAAGTAATCACAATTCCTTCAAAAATAACGATTAGGGAATCAACCTGTCAGGATTAGGTAAACCCTGATTACTAATCTCAGGTGCTACTCCAACTTTGGAGTAGCATTTTTTTTAAAAAGGGCAGTAGTAAAAGTAAAACGGAGACCAGATGTTGAATCTGGTCTCCGTTGGTTTATGATTTGAAGAATTATTACTCTTCCGTCTCTATAGTAGTGAGTGGAGGAATGTTGTTTTCAGAACCATAGTAACCTTCATTTTGATTTAGGTGACCTTTGGTATTTGAATTAATGGCATTTTGAGGAATTGGCCATAATACATGATATGGGCTCAAGGTATACGTATCGCCATGTCTTGTGAAAACACCTTTATTGTAGTAGTCAGTAACCTCCATTATTCTGTCATAGTAGAAATTATCCTGAGAGAAGTTCGTCTCACTATAAGTCTTGCCATTGTATGCAGTCTTACCTGTCATTGCAAAAATTCTAGCAATTCTCAGTTAATTCAGTTTTTCTAGGCTCCTCATAATAAAGTTCTCTTGCTCTTTCGTCCAAAATAGTACCGATAGTAATATCCGCTCCAGTGTAAGGAGCAGCACCAGCTCTTTCTCTCACCTTATTAATATCTGCAGCAGCACCGTCTAGATCACCCAACCAATACTTTGCTTCAGCTCTAAGTAGATAAGATTCAGCAAGTCGGAATATATACCAATCGGTTTCCCCACCTTGAGGCTGGGTTCTTTTTGGATCTGGAACAAACAATTTATAATGTGGCCAAGAGAACCAGCTTCTGATCGTATCCACAACCAGTACTACTCCATCTTCATTTCTAAATTCAAGATTTTCACCATAGTAAGGGTCGGAACCTTCAATTCCGGGATTGTTGTATACTAGATCTGTCATATTCATCCAGTTACCTGGAGCATGTCTTAGATCATTTTCATCATCCCAAATCATACTTTGGTGATACCAAGTTCCTCTCAATCTTCCGATACCTCTACCGATTTGCTCTACTTGAGGAATAGGCCGATTTGCTACATCTGAAGTTCCTTTGTTACCTGCTGGAGTATTAATGTTTGATCCCCAGAAAGGAACCGCATTTCTCATAGTAATAATACCTCCTGAGCTACCGTCAGTATCTATTCTATCCATTACCAGTAGAATTGATTCTGTGTTTGAAACTGGAGATTTGTTTTCAGGTCTATGAAGATCCCACACGACATTTTTAGTCGGGTCATTCGCATCTACACCAAATCTTTCAGTCATTAGTTTGTAGGGGCCATTATCAATCAATCTGTTAGCAACATTTAAAGCATCCTGAAATTCACCAAGAGCTAGATTGACTTTGATTAACAAATGTTGAAGAGCTCCTTTCGGTACTCTACCACGATCCATTACCTCTGGGATCCATTCTTCTCCCCATTCTAAATCTTCCTTCATTTTTCTCAAAATCACTTTACGATCAGTTGAGTAAAAATCAAGCTTAGGTGCCGTGATTTCATCAAGAATTAATGGGATATCACCGAATTGCTGAGTTAGCCTATAGTATCGTAGCGATCTATGGAAATAAGCGGTAGCAAGAAGATGGTTTCTTTCTGCTTCGTTCTCGTAATCCTGAGGCTCATCGATTCTAGATACCACCGTATTTGCATACTTTACACCTTTGTAGCCTTCGTACCAGTACCATCCTATTCTGTTTGTGTTAACTGAGTTTAGGTTGGCATCAGGTGTAATCAGTAGATTCATATCCTGAGCTGGCCCAGATTTATCTGTTGTACCTTCTACAGCTACTTCAGAGAATATGTGTTCTGTTAGGATAGGAGAGCCATCTCCAGTGTATTCATGTCGCATGTTTCTTTCACAGGCAACTAAGGCAGCCCATAAACCACTAGCTTCATTATAGGTGTTTTCTGGTGAGTAGAAAGACAGAGGTTGAGGCTCTAGCCAATCTTCATTACATCCAGAAGTGACTGCAATTATCAATCCTGTCAAAAGGATTTTTATCGAGTTTGTTTTACTTCTAATATTCATTTCAATGTTATTTTAGGCTTACAATGTGACGTCAATTCCAAGTGTGAAATATCTTGGGATTGGTCCAGAATTCTCCGGATCCCAGAAATCCCACTCAGGAGCAAAGAAACCTACATTTCTTATGTTTCCGTAAACACGTACGTTAGTCATTTTTGCCTTCTCAGTCAAATGCTTAGGGAAGTTGTATCCCATGGAGATGTTTTCCAGACGGATAAATGATTTCTTGCGATAGATACTATATCCACCAGCACTACCTTCACTGGAGTTTAGTCTAGCCCATTCGTTATTTGGATTCTCTTCAGTCCAATAAGGGGTCACATAAGAACTTGTTCTATCTAAGAAACCATCTCTATTTTTCATTTGGTTGAAAGAACCTTCATGACCCCAATAGGAATACATCATAAAAGAGATGTCAAGGTTTTTGAACAGATTAAACTCATTTCTTAAGCTCCAACGGAAACGTGGCTCAGTATATCCCTGGAATTGTCTGTCTGCATTGGTGAATTTACCATCACCATCTACATCTACCACTTTATAGTCGCCTGGCTTTACCCCGTAGTCTGTCAGCAGCATCTGCTTCATTTGATTGCCAAATACCGTCAGTCTTGTAATTCCAAATCTGATCAATTGCATGACCTATGAACCACCCGTTACTTGGATCATCCAATTCTTTTCCATTTTCATCCAAATCACCATATAGACTTACAATCTCATTTCTGTTTAACTGAAAATTAGCAGTAGTTCTCCAGCTAAAGTTGTTTCTCTCATAATTGGTAGAATTCAAAGTGAGCTCGAAACCTTGGTTATCAACTTGACCTAGGTTATCCCAAACAAAGTTGAATCCAAGGAAATCAGGCAAACTTCTTTCTACTAGCAAATCTCGAGTAGACATTTTGTACATCTCCAAGGTACCGGTAAGCCTAGTTTTGAGTACAGAAAAATCAATACCTAAGTTGAAAGATTCAGTTCTTTCCCACTGTAGGTTGCTGTTTTGCATTCTATTCACGTATAGCTGGTTTACTAAGTATAGCTCTCCACTTGGTCTTTGATAGAAGTACTTACCAGTATTCAAATCAGAAAGGGCCACATATCTACCGATATCTCTATTACCATTGCTACCCCAAGAAAAACGCATTTTTCCGAAATCCAACCAATCTATATTGATGAAGTTCTCATCAGAGAAAACCCATCCTAAAGCTGCAGAATAGAAAAGAGCTCTTGGGTTACTCTGTCCAAATGCTGAATAACCATCTCTTCTAACAGATAGCGTAGTAGTATATTTGCCATCGTAAGAATAAATCAAACGACCCATAAGGGCATCACCTGTACTATATTCGTCATTACTAGAGATAATTGGGTTAATACCACCACCAATATTATGATATCCAAGTCTATCGTGAGGCTCAAATCCGTTGTTTGTCATGGTGTTATCCCAAGACTGGAATTTCTCAGCATTGATCAGGAAAGTACCATTGAAATCATGCTTCTCAGCAAAAGTTTTCTGCCAAGTCAAGATATTGTCAATTTGCCAGTAGTATTCTTTTCGTTGTCTTCTAGAGGCAATTCCTCCTGACTGCACCCCAAACTTCATGGTCAGCAGATTGGTGATTGAAGTATTCATAATACTCGAATCTAGGAGTAAAGTTAGTTCTGAAATTGAAACCGAATGGCAACTTGATGGCTGCAAATACAGTTGAGTTGATGTTTACATCTCTATCGGTTCTATCAATATAGGTTCTGTCATAGAAAGGGTGTGTTCCACCACTTTGCTCGTCATTTGGTCTCCATCTATATGTTCCGTCTTCGTTAAATTCCGATGCCCATGGAGATAGAGTCCTGTAAAGCCCCCAGCTCACTGGTACGTTACTTTCATCCTGGGTTGCAAACTGCACATTCATTCCGACAGAAAGCCATTTGTTTACTTTGCCTTCCAGATTGATTCTAGTACGGATGGTTTCATATTGATCACCAATGATGATGCCTTCATTATTAAGATAACCGACTGACCAATAATAGTTGAAATTCTCATTTCTGCCGGATAGACTTACAGTATAATCTTGTCTGAATCCGGTCTGGAATATCTTATCTCTCCAATCTACAGAATTACCATTCTTGTAATTCTCTATTTCAACTGGCTGCATGTTAAGTCTTTGTAGCCAAACAGTCACTGGGTCTCCTGAGGATCCGTCATAGGCCATCCATTGCTCTAGTGAAATGTCACTAGGTAAGGTTCTAGGATCAGAGAATTCGTATGGATCATAGCCACCAGCATTAATACTTTTGAATACGTCTTCTCTCCAGCTAATAAATTCATCAGGGCCATACACATCAGGGAAAGTAGCCATAGTTGCAAGGCCAGAATTCGCATTGAACTTGATAGTTGGTTTTCCAATGGTTCCTTTTTTAGTTGTAATAAGTATTACACCATTGGCAGCTTTAGCACCGAAAACGGCTGCGGCACTGGCATCTTTAAGTACTTCAAGGTTGTCGATATCATTAGGGTTAATATCGGCAAGCTCCCCATAATAGATAGCTCCATCCAAAACTAGTAGAGGAGAGTTTCCAGCATTTAGGGAAGTTTGACCTCTCACTTGAAGTGATCCGCCTCCTTTTGCTGAAGTACTAATTCCTACATTCAATCCAGCGGCATTACCTCTTAGGATATCCTGGACCGAATTCGGGTTTTCATTTTCTAATTTATTAGGGTTCACAGAGGATACAGCGCCGGTGACATCCCGCTTTTTTGCTGTACCATATCCGATCACTACTACTTCTTCAAGATCAGAAGTGTTTGGGTTCATGATCAAGTCAATGACTGACTGATTTCCGATCTCTCTTTCGATAGGATCATATCCTATAAAAGAGAAAACCAACACACCATCTCGGGTAGCGCTTATGGAATATTTTCCATCTAGATCTGTAGTGGTGCCAGTTGTAGTTCCTTTAAGTAAGACTGTTACGCCAGGTAAAGGCATGTCTGTTTCGTCTAAAACAGTTCCAGTGATTTGTACCTCCTGAGCATGCGCCATGGTGACGCTAATACACAGAGAAAATACAATCAACCAGAGGCTTTTGTAAATTTTGTACCGCATAAGTAGTGGGTTAATTGTTATAATATAATTTGACTAAAGTGTTAATATTACATTTAAGAAACATTAACTTTCTAAAGTATAATAATATGGAGCAAAAGCCCTACTACTCTGCAAGAAATTTAGCGCAATCGATTTCGGTGGATTTGGCAGCGTTTTGGAGACTTGTAATATGAATTGTATTAGTTATAGATGTTATTTAAACTATTAGTAATAGCATCCTGTAGATTCAAATGTTTGAATTTACTGTCTTTTTCTTGATGAGATTCATCAGTTCAAGCCCCCGTATTGAAGAATATATTCCAAAAAAAATAATATGTAGAACCTACTGATTTATAAATTGAAAATAAAGTTATAATAAGCTTAGTTAAACTATGTTTAATTGCTAAATATTAGAAGGTGTATTTATTCTATTGATTTAAATTAAGTTATTTATGACAAAATAAAAAAGAGCTACCATGGATTCCATGGTAGCTCTTTACATATTATATTCTGTTTATTTAGAAATTACTTAATAACCTGGGTTTTGAGGGAATGCAGTGGAGGTACCTTCAGCCCGGTCAATTTGATTTTGAGGAATAGGTCTCAAGGTATGAAATGCTTGAATATTTGGAGCTCCCTGCGGATTATACATCTTTACTCGCTCTACTAATATTCCCCATCTTTTCAGATCCAACCATCTAGTCTGCTCACCGATTAGCTCTCTTGCACGCTCTTCAGTAATGAATTCAAACGTCAATTCAGATTGGGAAATTTCCATTTCAGCTTCTTTACCAGGAAATGCTGCTCTTCTTCTTACTACATTAATGTTTTCAGTAGCCAAGCCAAGTTTTCCTTGTCTGAATTGCGCTTCTGCAAGAAGTAGGTAAGTATCAGCAAGACGCATGGCAATGTAATCTCGTCCTCCTTCAAATTGAGTACGATCAACGCGTCCCGGATCTTTTTGCTTCTTCATAGCAGGGAACAATCTCTCTGTGTAAAACTCTGGTGTTAGGACTTGGTATGAATACTTTGCACGCTCAGCTTCCGACATATTGTAACCAGGTAACCAGATAGCGGTATCTCCTTGGGCAAATGTAACGGATGCTTTGGATTTGTCGAATGTAGTATTGAACGTACCAGGGTTGTTTGATAGGAAGACATCCTGGTAAGTGTTTTTATATCTAGAATCATTTACACGGTCCGCAAAGATGGTGTTTAACGTATAATCAGTAGACTTATAACGTTTGAATGGTCGTCCATTTTCTATATCTCTTATCATACCTGGCTGCACGTCGTATTCCATCAAGAAGAATACATGTGAGTTATTTCCTCCGCCATTAGTCAAAGGATCTCTAGTATATTGAGTAGACCAGATTACTTCATTGTTGATTTCGTTTCCAAAAGCATGAACGTCTCCAAAATTCGGAAGTAATTCAAATCCATAATTACTGATCACGTTCTGTAAGTTGGTCTCTGCTTTAGAATAATCAGAAGATTCTCCAGCTTCAGATGTTGCTTTGGTAAGATAAACTCTACCCAACAGATGTTCTGCAGCAGGACGAGTAGCTCTGCCATAATCTGAAGATCTTTCTTTAGCTTCTAGATTAGGAATCGCTTCTTCCAGATCTTTAATTATAGCTGCATAGACTGCCGACACAGGTGCTCTTGTGACTACTTTTGTAGGAACTGCTGTCTCTTCAAGTTGTAAATCCAATGCTCCGAAAAGCTGAACCAAAATAAAGTAATGATGGGCTCTAATAAATTTGGCTTCAGCAACTCGTTGGTCAATAAGAGCTTGAGAGATACCAGTAAGGTTGGCAGATCGATCTATTACTGCATTACAGGTATTTATGCCTCTATAGAATTCATCCCACAATTCACGAGCATGACCATTCTGTGAGTCAAATTGATTCGTGTATGTATTCATGAATTTCCATGACCCATCCGCACCATTTGTAAAGATATCCGTGCCAAATATTGTAAAGTTATTACCTCTTTCGGTACCATACCATGCTCTTACAGTACTATAGGCAGCGTTGATGCCATCATTCATCCCTTTTGGGGTGTTCAAATAATCGTTACCAATAGGAGAAACAACATCTTCTTCTAGAAACCCATCGCAGGATGCTGCGAATGAAAGTCCAACGATAAGGGCTGAGGATTTTGCCCAGTATTTTATATTTTTTGCTAGTTTTTTCATGATTGATTAGAATTTAGCATTGATACCAAATGTATAAGAAGTGACCGCTGGGGATACGTTAGAATTAACAATACCTCCACCTACACCTTGCTCGCCATCGATAAATACTTCTGGATCGATTCCTTTGTGCTCAGAGCGGTAGTTAGCAAATATAAATGGCTGCTGAATACTTGTATAAATTCTCAAGCTTGTCATCCCGATCTTCTTAGCGGCTTCTGGTGAGAAATTATAACCGAAGTTGATGTTTCTTACTTTGATGAATGTACCGTCAAAATATTCCATTGAACTTGCATATTTCGCGCTTTTCCTGGTTCACATTTGGTCTTGGATAGGCATTGGTTGGATTGTTAGGAGTCCAGTAATCAACATCCAAATTGTTATATCTACCAGCAAGTGAATTGTTTTGAGTATGGAATTGAGATCTAAGCATAGAGCCGAATCTTCCATAAAGGAAGAATGACAAATCAAATCCTTTAAAGCTAAATCTGTTTGTGAAACCCATTGCAAAATCGGCTACTGCAGAACCTAAGAATTGTCTATCAAGTGAATTGATTACTCCGTCATTGTTGAAGTCTTCAATTTTGATTTCACCTGGAACACTTCCGTATGACTTAGCCTCATCGATTTCGGAGGTTTGCCAGATGCCTATCTTTTTCAAGTCATAGAATATCGTCAATGGCTGACCAATAAATCTACCTGCCGAGATGTCATCACCATTTGGTAAGGAAATAATTTCTTCCGTGTTTTTGGTGAAAATGATGTCAGAAGACCAGGTAAAGTCTCCTTTTTCTACATTTAGAGTAGAAATAGTCAATTCAACACCACGGTTTTGAGTTTCACCAATGTTGGTTGTGAAACCACCGAATCCGATAGAATTAGGAAGTGGCTGTGGTGCTAGTAGATCACTGGTATTCGTAACGTAATATTCTATGGATCCAAATACTCTACTTTTCCAAAGTGCAAAATCCAATCCTAAGTTGAGAGTAGTAGAAGTCTCCCATCTCAAATCAGGGTTACCAATCGTATTTGGTCTATAACCAAAGGCAGCAGTGTTGTCATAAGCATAGCTCGTTCTGCCAAGCAAGGCTTGCGTTTGGTATGGGTTAATCGCTTGGTTACCGATAGAACCATAGGAAGCTCTAAGCTTCAATTGATCTATAGTGCTAGAGTTTTGCATGAATGATTCAGAATGAATATTCCAACCAAGGGCAACTGAAGGGAAGTAAGCAAATCTATTATTTGCTCCAAATCTAGAGCTACCATCAGCTCTCAATGTTGCGGTTACTAGGTATTTGTTTTTGAAGTCATAGTTGACTCTACCCATGAACGACATAAGAGACCATTCTACAAGGTTTGTATTAGCACCGGTAATTTGTGATGCATCCCCCAATCTATGGTATAGCTGAGACTCTGCTGGTATACCTAAAACGGAGATAGTGCTTTGTTCAAATTTATCTCGCTGAATTGATTGTAGACCTGTGATGTTTAAGTTGTGAACATCATTGAAGGTTTTAGTGTAGGTCAAGATATTTTCAAATGTATAATTGAAAGTAAATCTATCATCTACGCTACCTGTAGCAGCTCCACCACGTCTAGAATTAGTCTGTGAACCTGTGAATCGGCCATTTCTGCTTATCGTAATGTCTGGGCCAAATACCATTCTATAGCTAAGGCCAGGAAGGATGTCATACTGAGCAAAAATACTGTTGAAGATTCTATAATTTTTAGTCAAATCCGACTGTGCACCTGGTACAATTTCTGCAAATGGGTTTGTTCTTAATCCATCTTGAGTAGGAAGGAAAATTAAGTTTCCTTCATCATCATAAGGTTTCCCAAGAGGATTCTCTGCAAGAGCACCTCCCAAAGGATTGAAGTTTTCTCCATTTCGCTCACTATAAGTGACAAGTGTAGAAGTTCCGAATTTGATGTTTTTCGTGATCTTGTGATCAATATTTGCTCTAAAGGTATAGCGGGTATAATCTTGATTGATGATTACACCTTCATCTTTGAAGTAGTTACCTGAAACGAAGAAAGTGGTTTTATCACTACCACCACTAATTCCTAATTGGTAGCTTTGAATAGAACCGTTTCTTAATAACCCAGCAGGGTAATCTGTAGTTCTTCCTTGAGCAATGCCATCAAGTTCTACTGGCTCAAATATTGAAGCATCTGCTTCAGGAGTAGCAGGACCTTCAGGGTAGCCTTCACCCGCTCTACGAGATTCTCTTTTGTATTCAGCAAATTCAGGACCGTTGAATACATCAATTCTTCCTAGCTCCTTGTTAATTCCATAGTAAGCATCTAAGGATACTACGGTTTTACCTACAGAACCTCTCTTTGTAGTAATCAACACTACACCGTTTGATCCTCTAGATCCATAGATAGCAGTAGCAGAGGCATCCTTCAAGACTTCCATCGAAGTAATATCCTGAGGGTTGATGTCGTCAATTCCTCCGGCAAGCGGAATTCCATCTACTACATAAAGTGGCTCATTCGAAGCGTTGAATGATCTTCTACCTCTAATTCTAACTTGAGGAGCTGATCCTGGCTTGGATCCTGGCTGTGTCACATCGACACCTGCTGCACGTCCTTGTAGTGCTTGTCTAGCATCAGTAATAGGAAGTTCACCTATTTCTTTTGAGCCCACTGAGGAGATAGCTCCAGTTAACTGACTCTTTTTAGCCGTTCCGTAACCAACAACCACCACTTCCTCCAGATCTGATAGGTCAGGAGTCAGATTCACATCAATTACAGACTGGTTGCCTATTACTATTTCTGTAGGGTTGTAACCAATAAAAGAGATAATAAGAGTGCCATTTGATGGAGCTGAGATGGAATACTTTCCATCTAAGTCTGATGTGGTTCCGGTGGTTGTACCTTTTACAAGGATGGTAGCACCCGGTAGGGGCTGACCTGTTTCATCGTAAACTGTACCACTAACTTGTGCGTTTTGCGCATATCCATGTGTTATGGATAGCAGCACAAAAAGTAGTACACTTAAATAAGTGTAAATTTTTGGCTTCATAATTTTAGGTTTTGTTAAAAGAAAATTAGGTTTCTGATTCTATACTTAAGAATACAACCTATTTGGTTGAGACTCAGAATATACAATCTGTAGTTAAGGTATGATTTTAAAGATAATTTCTTTTAATAAACCCCGGCTTTATTTTACGCAATCGATTGCGCTATGTTAATGGTTTAATGTTTCTTTGATTGGTCTATATCTACGTTAATCGGGTAAAATAACCCTTTTTAGATGCGCAATGATTGCCTATATCTAACTTTTTAATTCAGGTTTCAAAGCGCATTACCTTATGAAAATTAACTTTTCGGTCTAAAATCAATACCAAGTTGTTAACCTAGAAATCCTAATAAATCACTATGCAGATTTTTATCTGATATTAATTAAAAAAAGGCCAGCTAAGATGACCTTCTTTCATACCTATATAGTGTCATTTGAAAAATTATTTATTAATAATAATAAACTTATATAAATAATTTAACAAACATATCAAACCTTCGGGGGTTCCCAACCTTTTTCATACGATCTAGTCCAAAGCGCTGATGCTTTCTTCGAGTTTTTGATATGCCCATTGCTTGGGTCACAAATGAGATTCTCTCCAGTTCTATAGCTAATATTGGCCAAATGGCAAAGAAGGGTACTGACTGCTCCTTCTTCAATGTTGGAGTTTTGCTTTTCTAATCCACGAACCGCATTGAAGAAATTCACAATGTGAATCGTACTCATGTCTCCACCGCCTCCAAGTGCCGTACCAGCTTCATTGCCTCCAGATAGATTTCTTTTCACTTCTTTCCCTGATCTGTCGAATTGCTTGTAGCCTCCTCGGTCAACATAAACTGAACCTTCAGTGCCGTAAATGATTGTTCCTCTGTCTGATCCGTAGGTTTTATAGCTATTTCTGCTTTTACCATCCCATTGGATTACCGATCCATCTCCGAATTTAAACGTAGCGTCCATCGTATCATACATCACCCAGCCATCTTCAGCAAAGTGACGCTTGTCAGCTGTAACCAAAACTTCACTTGGATAATCTACCTGAAGCGCCCAGCGCGCTACATCAAGTTCGTGAGTTGCATTATTTCCTGTTTCAGCCGTTCCATATTCCCAGCCATACCAGTGCCAATTGTAGTCCCATGTGTCATGCGTATAGGCTCTTCTTGGTGCTGGACCTTGGAACATTTCCCAGTCTAAACCTGCTGGTGCAGGCGCTGCGACAGGATTTGGGACGGCTCCTCTATTGTTGCTATAAAAAGCTTTTGCCATGAATGCTTTGCCTATCGCTCCGTCATGAATGGCTTTAATGATTTCCCGGCTTTCAGGAGCAGAGCGCTGCTGATTTCCCATTTGCACTACTTTGTTATACTTCTTCTGCAGAGCTATCAGCAATTCACCTTCGTGTGGATTATGAGAACACGGTTTTTCCACATAAACATTTTTGCCACGCTCCAAAGCAAGCCATGTCCCTGGTGCATGCCAGTGATCGGGTGTCGCGATGATCATACAGTCCACCTCCTTGTCATCCATTACTTTCATGACATTTTGTTCGAGTTTAGGAGCGTAATCTATATGCTTCGAGAAATTCTTTGCAGCCTTTGGCATCTGCGATTCCATTGGCATCACAGAGATACATCAGATTTACATTGCTGGATTTCAAACCAATAGGTTCATAATAAGCTCCAAGGCGTCTTCCTAAACCAGCAATGGCAACATTTAAACGATCATTTGCTCCTATGATATTTGCGTATGACTTAGCGGAAAAAGCGGCTGTACCCAAGGCAGAGAATCCCACAGTGGCAGCAGCAGATTTTTTGATAAAGTCTCTTCTGTTGTTCTTCATAATTGATTTTGGGTTTATTTCAAGCTCTTGATTTTAATGTTTTTGAAGCTTACGTCATTTCCATGATCTTGAAGAAGAATATGTCCTTCTGTTGCTTCGCCAAAGTTTTCCCACTTCGCATATTTACTGATTGCCACTAAGTCTCGGTATTCTTGCGATCCTCTTACATACTCTACTACTTTCACACCATTTAAGTAATGAGCCACCTTATTGTCTGGAGTCACAACCACCCGGCCTTTATTCCATTCTCCGATTGGCTTAACAAATCGTGGTTGTTTATCCGCTTTGATTAAGTCATAAAGGGAAGCTAAAGTACGATTGCCATCTCTACCCATTTTTGCATCTGGGTGCTTTTCATCATCCAAAACCTGGTATTCAAGTCCTATGGCAGAGCCTTTATTTCCCTCGGAAAGGGTTACGAAATATTTCACACCAGAATTAGCTCCTTCGGTTAGTCTAAATTCAAAGGCTAAATCAAAAGCTGAAAATTTTTCTGTAGTTACAATATCACCGGCATTGGTAGATTCTCCTCCATCTGATGCAGCGATTGACAAGATGCCATCATTTACAGACCAGCCATGCTCAGGAAAAGTTTCTTTATATGCACCTCTCCAGCCATCAGAATTTTGACCGTTGAAAAGCAGCTTCCATCCATTGTTTTTTTCGTATTCAGTTAGAGAATTCAGGCTATTGTTCACTACGAAAATATCCTTGTCAAAAGCTTTTGACTCAAGGTTTTCTGTTTGAATTTTTACATTTTTAAATGTGGTTTTTCTACCAGCATCTTCTGGATTACGAATACTATGCACTTGCAAACCTATAAAGCCGGTTTTGTCCATATCATCTACTACGTAAGCCACTGGTTGACCATTCACCCAGGTTTTGATTTCATCACCTATAGCTTCGATTCTATAATGGTTGAATTCACCCATTTTAAAAGCAGTTTTTGCTTCAGGATTCAGATCAAGAGGGTAAAGCCATCCTCTTCTCGCTTCGTCATATAATCCACCTGACCATGCTCTTTCCGAAGGATCAGCTTCGATTTGGTAGCCATAAACTAGGCCTTTTCCATCTCTCGCCGCTGGGTCAAATTGGCCACGAGTCATCACCCCGGAATTGCTGGAAAGGTGCTCGATTTTGAGATCAAGTTCCAGAATATAATCTCCGTAAGTCTCCTCAGTAATCAGAAATGTGTTAGGAGAATCGGCAACCGCAGAGCCTACTATAGTTCCATCTACTACTTCAAATGTGGCAGTACCCGCAACTGTTTTCCAACCGCTTAGGTCTTTACCATTAAATAATTCAGTCCAACCATCGTCCACTTTTTGTTCGCTAGCACAGCTAGCCAGAGTGATTGAGGTAAGTAAAACCGCGAATAGATTTCGGGTATATTTCATAATGTTGTGATATTATTGTTCAATATAAAATTCAAGATTTAGTGCGATTGCAGCAAACGCAATCTTGTTAAGTTACGCAATCGTTTGCGAGTATGCCTTCCAAAATCATTGACTATCAATGCTGAAAGTATTATGGAATGAATTTGTTGGTCTTTTATCTGCTTATTTTTTGAATAATAATGGTCAGATGGAATGCCTTAAGCAATCATCCTGAGGTTTATGAAGCCTTCTCATAGGCATTTCATCAGGATATTATTTGATTTTACTAGGTCTGATGGAATCTCACATAGAATAATCATTACTTCGCATCACTTTTAGTTGTGCTCGATTTGTTACTTTTGCGCATGCTTGATTTTAATCTCAAAGGAAAAGTTTTTGTCACCTGTAAGGATCGCTCAGTTTCTTATTTGGAAAAGGAAGTTCGTGAATTAGGATTCGTGCCTGAAGCTGTCACTAGGACAGGCATAGAACTAAAGGCGACCATGGAAGAATGCATGGATCTCAATCTGTACCTAAGAACTGCCTCCCAGGTGCTATATGAAATCAAATCTTTTTACCTGAGAAATGCGGATGATATCTACCGTAGATTCAAAGCGATTCCTTGGGAAGACTACCTGGATGTAGATGGATACTTTTCAGTAAATTCTGTTGCAGAAAATGAAAGCATCACGACTCCACTGATCGTAAATGTAAAAGCGAAAGATGCTATTGTTGATCGCTTCCGTGAAATAAAGGGACGTAGACCAGATTCTGGTTCAGATTTTAATGGCTTGGTTTTTCAGGTTTACTGGAAGGAAACCCAGTGTTCGGTTTACATCAATACTTCTGGAGATACTTTAGCCAAGCATGGCTATCGCAAAATTCCTGGAAAAGCACCGATGATGGAGGCTTTGGCGGCAGCGACGATATACGCTACTGAGTGGAATACCCGAGTTCCTTTTATCAATCCTATGTGTGGTTCTGGGACTTTGGCAATCGAAGCGGCGCTGATGGCGACTAAACGCTATCCAGGGCTTTACAGAGACCATTATTCTTTCCAGCATATTTTGGGATATGATGAACAGGCTTTTTTAGCAAAGAAAAAGAAGCTCGAAAGTAAAATCATGGAGCTTCCTGATCTCAAGATCATTGCCTCTGATATTTCTCTTCAAGCGATTTCTTTTGCCCAGGAAAATGCGATCACAGCAGGAGTGGATCACATGATAGAATTTCAGGTTTGTGATTTTGCAGAAACCGAAATACCTGAACGTCCACGTGGAGTGATCATGTTCAACCCAGAATATGGCGAAAGGCTAGGGGAGAACGATGAGCTGCAACTGACTTACAAAAGAATGGGGGATTTCCTCAAGCAGAAATGTGCAGGATACAGAGGCTATATTTTTACGGGGAATCTTGAATTAGCCAAAAAAATAGGGTTGAAAGCAAGTCGTAGAATTGAGTTTTGGAATGGCACTATTGACTGCCGCTTGCTAAAATACGATTTGTACGAAGGGAAAAAAGAAGAGTAAATTCAGAAAGCTGAAAGCTGAAGTCTAAAATCTGAAAATTTCAGATTTTAGACTTCAGCTTTTTAACTTTTATTGATGTTCGTCTCTTAGAAGATCATTCACTGTCTTCACAGGATTGAAAGTAATCAGCGGAACTTCCACGAAGATGGTATTCCAGCCTGACATTGCACCATTCCAAAGTCCAGGTAGTTCCAGCGCTTTAAGATCTTTGCCACTTTTGGATTTCTCCGTGATAAATCCAGTCATCATATCTCTGTATTGTAGCAAGTCAAAAGACTCACCTTTGTAATTTCTGGTAGCGCATACCAAATCAACTGGGTTGAAGTGGGTAGCGGAGTTGAAATGTTCTTTTGAAGCTGGATCATTCAGGTCGATCTGGGCAGTTTCTAAGATTTGAAGTGATTGGAACCCATCTTCTTCTTCTGACCCAAAAAGGACCTCCGCCAGGCTCTCCAGTATTTTTCACCATTCCACATATACGAATTGGACGGTTGAGTTTGACTTTTAGAAAGGCTACTTTTGCTTCAATGGAGAGGTGTGAAAAATCTTCTGGTACTTTCACTCCCAAAGCTTGTGTCAATACGTCTTCTGCTTTTGACACTGATTCCTCATTTTCTTCCTTATCCAGCGCATGTAGGGCCTCAAAGACTTTTTCCTGAGCTTCCAGCAGCATTCCACCTATTGCCATTTTGTAGGTTTTAGTTTCGTCTTTTAAGCGATCAGGAACTACATTATCCACGTTTTTGATAAAGATGAGATCTGCAGAAACCTCATTTAGGTTTTCCAGTAAAGCTCCATGACCAGCGGGTCTGAAAAGTATACTGCCATCTTCTTCAGTAAATGGACTGTTATCCGTATTTACGGCAATGGTATCAGTCGATTTCTTCTGCTGAGAGTAGCTGATTTCGAAATTTACTCCGAATTCTTTCTCAATTCCAGGTAGAATTTTCTCTATTTCAGCTTTGAATTTTGGAGCATGCTCCGGAGAAACTGTGAAATGTATTTTTACTATCGATCCTTTTCCAATTGCATATTGAACTCCTTCGATCAGATGCTCATAAGCAGGAGTTCTTCGTCCATCTTTATAACGATGGAATTTCAATAAGCCTTTCGGCAAGTTTCCATAGCCTAAGCCTTCATCCAAAAGTAGCGCTGCCAAAATGCTTTTATAATCTTTGGTGTCTAGCGCATGATATATGCTACTTCCCTGACTTTCCAAGACTTCATCCAGATCCTCGTAGAAGGCGAACTTCTCTATGTTATTCATGAATTTCTGTACAAACGCAGATTTGCTGATATCTCCATCTCCTTCCAGAAAAGCGAAAAGATCCTTGAACATCCGTGAGGCAGCTCCACTCGCAGGTACAAATTTCAATACCTCTATCTGAGCAGCCTTCTCAGGATAAGTCGCAAGATGATGGCTCAACTCTTTATCAGTCAATACCTTGATGCCGTCTCCTGGCGTGGCAGGGGCGGTGATTTTTAAAAAGGGAAAGCCGTTTTCGAAATGTTGAATTTGTTGTGCTACAGTATCAGGGTTCATTCCCTGTCCAATAATTTGTTCTTTTAAGCTATTATCCATCTGGTCTATTGTCAATGTAAAAGTGTAAGATAGTAGGGAAAATGACTTTCCTCAAGAGGGAAAGCCGTTTTTTTTAGGAGAATGTTTTTAGGGAAAACTTTATTTTTTCCTTTGGTTTTTTTTGAGCGAGAATCGAAATAGCCTGTTCTTCGAGCTGTAAAATTCTAGGATAACCACCGGTGACTTGAGCGTCTTTCATTAACACCAGTAATTTGCCTCCCGAGGTAAGCTGAACTGTTCCTGGAAAAACCGGTGCGGTAGCCATTTCGGGAAGGGAATTTGGAAGCAATTCATTCAATTGAATTGCCATTCTGTTTTTTAAATCTGAGACTGTGAATTCATAGGAATCTAGTATTTCCTTTGACTGTTTACTTAATAATTCCCATTCTGGGCCTGGATAAGCATCTATGATTTTTTCCTGTATCCAATTTGTATTCCATTTGACTTTGGAAGAAGTAGAGGCCGGCACCTCTTTATAGGTGAAGTATGGAATTCTCAGCTCTTTCTTTGCGAAATCAGACTGGGTTATTCCACAATAGAAACTTCTGGATTGCATTACTTTCTCGGTTTGAAAGCCATATTTTATTCCTAAATAGAGCACAGCTCCAATTTCCATAGCGCCTATTTCCAATAGATCATTTGCTTGAATTGGCAGTAAGCCAGGATTAGAAAGAACTTTTCCATTTAGCTTTGCAGATGCTCTGGCACCAGCAAGATAAATCATAGTAGGCGAATCAAATTGCACCTTTAAACCTGGCTGACAGATTTCAAGTGCCGCATCAGAATCTTTATTTTGAAGAAGATGATTAACCCAAACAAATGAACGTAAATCCAGTGCCCCTGAATTGGGAATACCAAATTGAGAAAATCCCACTCTACCTAAATCCTGAACTGAGGTTCCCGGGGCAGTTTTTAAAATTTTCATATAGCCGATATCCCTTTCCGGTTTCATCTGAATTTCGGTTTCATTGGATGTCTTTTTAACCGATCGAATTCCAGGATTGTAATGGGTGTGAATTCAATTCTTTCTCCTACAGAAGCGAAAACTGGCCTCGCTTGATCTGCATCAAACATAGTTATTGGAGTTTGCCCGATCAAATGCCATCCACCGGGACTGGACGACGGGTAGATTCCTGTTTGCGCTCCACCGATTGCTATAGAACCTACAGGTACTTCTCTGTCAGGGACCACTTTTCTTGCTGTATGAAGGATTTTTGGAAGTCCGTTTAAGTACATGAACCCGGGTAAAAACCCATAGAAATGAAGCCGATAAAGTGGTTTCGAATGAAGAGCTATTAATTCTGCTTCTGTTACCTGTTTTGCCTTTGCTAAAGCTTCCAGGTCCTTCGACCAGTTTGGTCAGCATAGCAAACAGGAATTTGCCAAATCTTCTGTGGAAGGGGGATAGTTGATTCTTCTATTGAAAAAGAGTTAAGCCAATTTTTGATTTCAATATATACAAGCGGTATTGAAAATAGAGCTGATAAGGTTTTGAATCCCATTCGTAGCTCACATAGGTTAGCGCTAAATTCTTTTTCGAACGCCGATTTGAAGCTTAGTTGCTGTTGGAGTAATAGGTCGGACACATTGGATTCCCATTCAAATTCAAACAACAAAGGAGAGATTTGTTTGAGCTTTGGATTCATTTCCAGAATTTTTTTCGGATTCTTGGCAAAAAGTCCTGAATACCTGGATTATCTCCATGGAAGCAAATTGTATCTGGATGGAAGGGAAGTTTTTTACCGGAATCAGATAGTAGATAGCCGTTTTCAAATAACGATTTTAGTGGCGGGGAGATCTCACTTTCTGAAATCAAATGAGATCCAAATACAGACCTTGGAACCAATTGGTAATTGTCCAAGTACCTTCTGTCCCCAAAAACCTCTACTCGTTGATGCAATTTTTTTTGCTGTATAAACTTTTCCAATTCAGAATATGGAGGAGCAAATATGGGTGTATTGTGGAAATGAGTCGCGATAAAGTCAGTGAGGCTATCCGCCATTTCGGCGTTTGCTGCAGCTTCATTGTATAGCGCACCATGAAATTTGATGTGATCCATAGCAATTCCAGATTTCTCAGCCAATTGCTCAAATTTCAGTATTTGAACCAATATTGACTTTTTAAGATCTTTATCGGGAAGCTTCATAGTTTTTCTCCCAAAATTCTTTTGATCCGGATAGGAGGGATGAGCACCTACTTTCTTCTTGAATCTCAAAGCTAATTCCAAGCTTTCATTGATCGAGTTTTCATCCCCAAAGTGCCCCCCACAAGCGATGCTGGCTGTATCTATGTATTGAAAGATCTGTTCTTCGTTTGGTATGCCTTCTCCTAAATCACAATTTATTTCTGGCAGTTTCTTCATTATTGGGGTAAAAATTGAGTGAAATTCAAAATACAAAAAGTAAGCAAAGGCAGCGCGTATTATTACAACTTATTGTAATACTTTATCATCTCATTCAGTTGTTTGTAGTCTAGCTTACCTTGGACAAGTTTGAGATGATGGATAATTGCAAGTGCTTTCCTCATTCGACTTTCGGGACTTTTTACCTTAGTCACCGTATACACCATCATTCGTTGCTTGCCTGGAGTCAGACTTTTGAAAAACGAAGCACCTTCTTCATCCTGATCCATGAGGACTTGAAGTTCCTCTGGCATTTCATGACCGTATTCGCTGGTATCGCTATCTATTTTTAGCTGAAAAGTTGAATTTTCATTTAGATTGAAACGCTTACGCAAATCTTGATTAACCAACACATACCAATAGTCCTTAGCTTTCATCAACGCCATATGAAATGGCCCTTCACTTTTAATCCATACCAAAACACGGCGATTATGTGCTTCCATTAGTTGACTTGAGAATTCACTAGGAATAGGCACGTGGTATTGCCAATGATTAAACTCAAAAGCTGCTAATTTCCCTTGGAATTCTCTCATTAAAAGTCATTCGTTTTGCAGGTTTTAAAGGCGAGTTGTTTTAAATCGATGATGCTATGAAAAATTAACTAGGAAGGTTGAAAGTGATTAAGAAAGAAGTGCCTTTTCCAACTTCACTTTTGACACGAATGGATCCACCGTGACTTAAAATGATGTTTTGGGTATTAGTTAGTCCAAGGCCCGAACCAGTAGCTTTGCTGGTAAAGAAGGGTTCGAAAAGTCGTTCTAGGTTTTCTTTCGGAATACCTTCACCATTATCCTTGATCTCGATTCGGCATTGATTTTCTTTAATTGAAGTTTTTAATATAAGCTTTCCTCCTTTTTCCGGAATGGCTTCTATGGCATTTACAATAAGGTTAATTAATGCAATTTTAATTTTATCGCCATCTACACTAATGTCGCAGATATCCGTTTGATATAGTTTTTGGATGGTAATTCCTTTAAAATCAATCCGGTCGTTCACATGCTCCAGCGCTTCATCTAACAGTGTGTTTATTGAATGGTTTTTGGCGTCCAGTTCTGTGAATCTTGTGCTGTCCAACAATTGAGTTACCAGGTGATTTATTCTGTCGCAATTCCTGCGTATAACGTCTATCAAATCTCCACTTTCTAACAAAACGGACTCAGGGAGTTCCATATGTAGCTGATCAGCAGAAAGGAGAATGGTGGTCAAAGGATTTTTCACCTCATGGGCTAGTAACCTTGCAATTCTACCGGTAGAGGAGAATTTCTTAAGGTTTAGTTCCTCTTCCTCTTTCGCTTTGATTGCACTTAAGTCTTTAATAAGTACTTGGTATATATTTACATCTTGCTTTACTATACTGATCAAGCTATTGATCGAATGGCCATGCTCAATGGTCAGCAAAGCTTCCATATCGTATAGCTCCTCACCATTTAAAAATAACTGCTCTAACTCTTGGCGAGAAGATTCTTCAGGTAATAAATCTTTGAAGTAATAAGTTTCACCCGAGTTTTGGGTATCTACTTTAAATCCAAATTTTTTCTGAAATGCAGGATTAACTTCTAATATTTCACCTTCATAATCCATTAATAGAAATGGATCGGTAGCGAGCTCAAATATTGACCTAAACTTGACAGCCGCGCTTGATAAAGACTCCATCAAATGAGAATCTCGAATAGCATACTTCAGCGTTCTGTCTAGCGTCTGCGCATCAAATTCACCTTTCACTAGGTAATCTGACACACCTAGATTAAGTGCTTCTTTGTCGATATTACCAGTACTCATACCCGTAAGCATGATTACTGGAGCATGTTTTCTTATTGAATGTATTTCGCGGATAAGCTCTAACCCAGTGTCCTTTCCTAATCTGTAGTCAACTAAGTATAGGTCGAAATTTTGATTGAGTTTTAAACTGGCCTCCTCAAGACTGGTAGCTCCTTCTAATTCATAGGCTGTGTCAGTAATTCTCTTTAGGAGAGTAGATGCCAGCAAAATATCATCTGGATCATCATCCACGTAAAGTATTTTTATATTCTTTCCGGTAAACATGTTTTTATGATTAGTCTGGTAACAAAACAGTTTTCGACCAATAATTTTCAATTTCTTCAGTGACTCTTACTAATTCTTCAAATGATCCTGGTTTGGTGATGAAGCTACTTGATCCCATTTTATAGGTGATCTGAATATCATCAAGGTTACTGGACGTAGTGAAAATTATGACAGGAATCGACTTCAGATCCTCACATCTTTTGATCTCTGCAAGAGCTTCTTTACCACCAACTCTTGGCATATTAAGATCTAGGAGAATAATATCTGGTCGAGGGTACTTCAGCAGATCATTGTATGGCGCGACGCGCTTTAAATATTTCAAGAGAGCCTCACCATCCTCCACACAAGTGACTTTTTCCTTTGGTAAAGTCCTCTCAAAGGCTTTAAGGATTAATAATTTATCATCTTCATCATCTTCTGCGACTAAGATTTGGATAGGTTTCTCGAAGGACATGAGCATAAAGTCTTGAATGAACAAGGGTTAGATTCTGATGAAAAGATAAGTATGATTTTTTGAAATAAGCATTGTACTAACTATTTCGATATTAAGTAGTGATAAAAGGCAGTAGTATATTAAATGTGGCACCCTCTGAAGGATTACTCTCTGCAAAAATTACTCCACCATTTTTTTCGATGATTTTGCGAGTAATGGAGAGTCCGATTCCAGTCCCTTCATAATCTTTCTTCCCATGTAACCGTTGGAAGATAGAAAAAATTCGATCTGCATACTCTTTGTTAAAACCAATTCCATTATCACTTACTTTAATCAAATGATATTTCTTTTCTCTGGTTAGGGTTGGGAATTTTTTTACAAGATCAAGACCAGCCTCTTCAGCGGTAATTGATATTTCAGGATCTGTGTCAGGTTTAGAGAATTTAATAGAGTTTGAAATAAGATTTTGAAATACTTGCCGGTACTCTGTCTCAGCCCCGTATACTTTAGGTAAATTGCCTAGGGTTATTTTTGCAGATTTATCTTGAATGGCTACTTCTACGTCTTCCAACATCTCTGAGATGATTTTTGAAAGTTTTACTTCTTTGATCTGCTCATTCTCTATTTTGCCAGCTCTACTGTATTCTAAAAGATCGGTAATCAACCGTCTCATCCGAATAGAAGCTGCAGTGATGCGGTTTAGGTAATAGTTCTCCATCTCCTTCCAGTTTATCTGCATATTGTTCTTTCAAGAGATCAGAAAACGAAGTGATTTTACGCAAAGGTTCCTGTAAATCGTGTGAGGCTATATAAGCAAACTGTTCTAGTTCCTTGTTAGATTCATCCAAGAGGTTTATCTGATCTTTGAGTTTTTCCTGAAATATTATTCTATCATTATCAGCAACTATTTGGGCTTTATTGTATTGGTAGATTGAAAAAAAAGTGACTAATCCTATCGTAATGGAGAAAAGTGAAATAAGACCTACAATAAACGGTAAGGCGTTGATATTATTGATTAAGTTTTGGTTTCTTTCCTGAAAAAGATTGTTTTCAACGTCATTAATGCGCAATACTACATTTTTGATCATTGAATAGCCATTCAGTGCATTACTGGCTTTGCTAGGATCTAAAAACCCATCCAAGTTCCCATGTTCTTTGAAATAGGCAATGGTAGCCTCAAAAGTCCTTACTCTGGCATTTATTAAACCTCTTAGTTCTTCAATATTATTCTGTTGTACACCATTATCTAATGTCAAATTCTGCAATTGGGTTAACAGAACGTCTGCATTAATTTTGGATTGCCTATAATTCGTTAGAAACTGTTCATTCCCGGTGATGACATACCCTCTGATGTTAGTTTCTCGCTCTAGAATACTTGAATACAGTTCATTTGTTCTTTGAAGTACCTCCGAAGTGTGCATTACGGCATTGGTGTAGAACTCTATTCTTCCAGCTGTCCAATAGGAAATAGCACTGCCGACTACAATTAGAATAAGAGTAACGATAGAATATATTTTTACCTGACGGATAGATGGTTTTTCTTTCTTTGCCATTTAGATTTTCCTTGAATTGGGGAATTTATTACTCAAAAACCCCGGGCGATTATTCTTAATTTATTATTAGACTGTGATAATAAGGCTAATTAGCGCATTTGGAGACGATTTTAAATTTTTAATTTAAAAAGGCATACCACTTGAGTTAAATGATCTAAACTATTTAACCAACCTAAACAACAAAACTATGAGTTCTTTATTGTATTTCATCGCAGTCATTCTAGTTATTGGCTGGCTAGTCGGAGTCTTCGCTTACAGTGCAGGCGGATTAATTCACGTATTACTAGTGATAGCAGTTATTGCGGTAATCTTCAGATTGATTTCAGGTAGATCAGTTTAGAGTAGAAGACGAAACGAAGACATCAATTATTATAAAGGTCAAATGAAAACTCATTTAAGATTTGACAGTTATATATAAGCAAAGGGTAGAAGTTTTAATCCGATTGCAAGGAAAGCAAATCTTTGAAAATTAAAACTTCGAAAAGAAAGAAAATATTTAACCTCTAAATTTAAAAACACAATGACTAAATCATCAGTAAATAAAACACTTTGGCTAAGCGGACTTCTTACAGGAGCATTGGTAGGAGCCTACCTATATAAAAATAAGGACGATTTTGGCCCACAAAAAAAGAAGTTAAATAGCCTTCTGGGTGACTTTCAGTCACTTCTCGGAGATATGAAGACTAAGTTTTTGGAAGTAAAATCTGAAGGTGTGGATGCAACCAAATCCGCAATTCAGTCAGCAAAAGATAAAGTGAAGTGAAAATAGGTTTAGAATTAGAAAAGGTGCGGCGTGTTGTTGCACCTTTTCTTACATCTTTCCATTTGAATAATTATTACCTGACAGTTTAAATGAATGTACCTAGGATAGAGGGGCTAAGAAGACTATGTGATGATGAATAAATTGATATTAGTTATAGATGATGAGGCAGAAATCAGGTCTCTTTTATCCAGATTTTTGGGCAGAAAAGGTTTTTCTGTTCTTGTAGCAGGTACACTCAAAGAGGGTAGAAAATTATATAATGATTCTAAACCTGAATTAGTATTCTTGGATGTCAATCTCCCTGACGGGAATGGATTGAACGAATTGAAGAATATTAACTCAAGTAAATTTCACTCGAAAATAATAATGATGAGTGCCTTCGATCACAACGAAGTGAAAATGGAAGCCATTCAATACGGAGCATCGGACTTCCTTAGTAAACCTTTTAATATTGCTCGATTGGATCAGGTGGTCCAGACCCAGTTAACAAACACCTCCAACATCTAACAAATCATGGCTAAAATACTCGTAATAGACGATAACATAGATATTTGTCAGCTTTTAGAAAGATTTTCTGACTAAAAAGGGATATGAAGTAGAAACTACGATTTCCGGTAAAAATGGACTCGATTTGGTCAAGAAATCATTTTTCGACCTTATTTTTTGTGATTTCAAGCTCAGAGATATGGAGGGAAGAGATGTGCTAATGAAAGTAAGAGAGATATCTCCAGGTACTCAAGTAGCAATTATTACAGGCTATGCCGATGTAAAAATTGCCGTTGAAGTCATTAAAAATGGTGCATTTGACTACGTAACTAAGCCATTGATTCCTGATGAAATCATCAATCTCATAGAGCGCGCCTTAGCTGCGTCGAAAGCAAGTAAGTCAAATACACAAACCTTCTCAAAAGCGAACAACCTTAAGAAGGATTCAAATTCCAAATCTCAAAATTCTGATTCTAAATTTCTCAAAGGAACGGGGGCTGAGTCAAAGAAATTATACAAAGAAGTAGCCTTAGTAGCTCCTACAAGTCTCAGTGTTGTCATTTATGGCGAAAGCGGAGCAGGTAAGGAAAATATAGCGCGTACTATTCACGATCAAAGTGAGCGTGCAGGTAAACCATTCATTGCGGTAGACTGTGGAGCATTGACCAAAGAGCTTGCAGGTAGTGAGCTTTGGGGTCATGAAAAAGGAGCTTTTACTGGCGCATTATCAGACAAACCTGGGCAATTTGAATTGGCTGATGGTGGGACGATTTTTCTAGATGAGATCGCTAATTTGTCCTATGAAACTCAAGTTGGTTTGCTCAGGTTGGTTCAGGAGAGAAAATTAAGAAGGATAGGGGGGACTAAAGACAAATCAATTGATGTAAGAATATTGGTTGCCTCCAATGAAGACCTTCGCAAGGCAGTTTCAGAAGGAAAATTTAGAGAAGATCTATACTTTAGATTCAATGAGTTCAGTATTACTGTGCCTCCATTAAGACATAGAACGGCAGATATTGAAGCATTTGCTTATCACTTTCTAGAGTTGTCAAATGCTGAATTGAATAAAAAAGTATTTGGTTTTGAAGAACAAGTGATGGATGTATTGAAAGAATATCCTTGGCCTGGAAACTTGCGCGAAATGCTCAACGTAATCCGACGAGCAACTTTATTGACAGATGGCGGTAAAATGTCTGTTTCGGCACTACCTCCGGAAATAGTCTATTCTCAGAAGTTTAATTTCGTAGATTCAGATTCAGAAAGTTCAGATTCAAAGCCGAACAAAATGCCTTTAAATTTGAAGGATGCTGCAGCTGAAGCTGAAGCTGAAGTCCTTAAGAAAGTACTAGAAGAAGTGAAGTACAACAGGACTCAGGCTGCTAAGCAATTGGGAATAGATCGAAAAACCCTCTTTAATAAAATGAAGCAATACGATTTATAAGCAAATCACTCCTTGCGGCCCGGACCTAGTTCCGGGCTTTTTTTTGCTATTTCCAATGCCATCCAACTGATGATACCTGATTTTTCACTAGCCTCAAACTGAAGGCTGGCTTCCTATTCAACTACTGCAAGGAATTGTCTAGTGTTCGAAAGCTTAGCTAATGAGCCAATTTTTCAACGGAATGGGGAATTTTTTTCAAGATAAATTTTGTGCTTATGAGATTACACGAGTGCCCTTATCACAAAAATTTGTTTTATGAAGCGAATATCCAAACACTAGTGCTGTCAATGGTCAAAATACATATGATCATTTGGAAGCCAGGATGATGGCATGCCTCTTGGATGATTATGAGTATAATTTAAATCTAAAAACAGACTACATATGAATACTTCTAAAGCAACACTTGCAAATCACCTGAAACTGGATAATAAAGCAATGAAAAACGTTTCAGATAAAATGAATGACTTGCTTTCTGATTACCATATTTTCTATCAAAATGTAAGAGGGTTTCATTGGAATGTCAAAGGTGAAAACTTCTTCGACCTACATGTGAAATTTGAAGAACTCTACACCCAACTTTATGAGAACATAGATGAATTGGCAGAAAGAATCGTGACTATTGGGTTTAAACCATTGCATGCTTATTCTGATTATTTAAAAAATACTATTCATAAGGAGATCACCGATGTATCTGATGGTGACCAATGTGTAAAGCATGTAATTGACGGCCTTGGAAGTCTTGCACAATCCCATAGAAAAGCTGCTAAAGCAGCTGAAGAGGCAGATGATATTGCTTCCGCAGATTTGCTGACCAGATTTGTAGGTGATATTGAAAAGAGAATGTGGATGTTTACCATGTTCTCTAAATAGGACATAAGAATAATAAACCTAAATAGTAAAAAAACCGCAGCAAGAGTTGCGGTTTTTTTAGGCCTTTAGATTTTTGGGAAGACTAGTGTTAGTCTGGTTTTTTTGGTTCAATTCTTAAACCACGCGGCTATACTTTTTCTTTCTTTAGTAAAGGAAGGATGCACTTCATGCTCCATTTCATCGCTGCGGAAAAAGACGATCCTACCTCCAATGGGGGAAATATTTTGTGGCACTCCTTTATCAGGATACAGGGAAAGCATTCCACCATCATCCTCATACCATTCCTTATTTAAGTAAACGATGATTGAAAATTTTCTACCCTTCTCACTTTTGAACTGGTCCAAATGACGTGTGTAGAAACTCCTTTTTTCATAATTTGAATAGTGACTTTCAAAGCTTTTGATGGAAGTAAAGCAGGTCTTATTTAAGTGCTCGATGAATTTGCCCACTTTCTTTAAGTAAATGACCTCAAATGGATTAGTGCTGTTTTCTTGAATCCAGTTAATTTTATCACCTCTTATTTCCTTGCTTTGCTTAATATCGAATGCATTGCCAACTCCGGCAAGCTTTAATTTTCCTGATTCGGATAAGCGTTGGATTTCCTTTCTAAGTCCTTTGACAGTATTAGGGGATATGAATTCATCACTACAGCCATATTTATGGTCTATAAGCCCTTGAATCAACTCTTCGAATTGATTTTGCTCTAGAATTTCTTCCTCTTCCATGATGCACTATTTTAATTTTAGCCAAGCACGTTGAGTATCAAAATGAGCTTTTGGTAAGTACGCTATAATAAACCCAATTCAATCTTATTTAGGATAAATTATCAGGACTATTTGGTGTAAGATGTCTGTGTATTCAAGTGGGATTAAATACCTTCTTACTTAGACTACCTTAGGCATACAAAAAGCGGCGGTTATTATTACCGCCGCTTTAAAAAGTAGTTTAAAAACCGAGTATGGAAAATATATTCGCTAGGTTAAGTTAATGCTTTTTCACAAAATTCTACACATCTCTGAACTTCTTTTACAGCGTCAGATCCTTCAGGGATTTTATATTCTAACTCAATGGTAGCCGGGAACTTATATTTATTTTTTGCTATGAGTTTCAAGAGCTCCGGAATAGGTGTGTCGCCAGTACCCCAAGGTAAATTTCCTTTACCATTTGCGGGGGTTGTTCTGTCTTTTGTGTGCATGCTTAGGATGCGGTTATGCTGCTTTTCGATTAGAGGGATGAGATCTGTATTTCCTGCAGCGATGTAATGCCCAGCATCTAGGTTGAGACCGTTACTTTTACTTTGCGCTAACGCTGTATCCCAAAAAGTAAAGGTCTCCTGCTCATGTCCATGGTAGCCTACGGACATGTTATATTTATCACCTAATTTCCCTAAGCGAAGCGTATGTTCGTCATTAGATGGGTGCTCTAAGGTGACATGGGTTGCGCCGAGAGCTTTTGCAGCTGTCATCCCATATGCGATTTCTTCATCAGAAGCATTTCTTCCGAAGGCATTTGGCTTAAAGGCATAGATACTGACCCCAGCATCCTTGTACATTTTTCGTATTTTCTCAAACGGCGCTGTGCCAACTTTGCTTCTCCATTCTGCTACTTCTTTCGAATAGGATTCTATTTGTGCATTCAAATCAGCAAGTTTTGCTTTCTCCTCTGCTGTGAGTTCTTCACCCTTCCTTTGCTTGTTTCTAAGTGGATTCAAATCCCGCATATTCACATTATTTACTGGTTTCCCGGCAAAGGACTCAGCAGGGTCTCCCATGAGTTCTATTGCAGAAAGACCTGAATCCACCACATATTTTAGGGTAGCTTCCGCACTTTGATCAGGCATGGATCGGAATGAGTAAGTGATGCAACCCACTTGAACACCATTGATCAAAGAGTTAGGCTTGTTAAATGACTTAATTATAGCTGGAGCACCTTGTAGCCAAGATGGAGCTAAAGCAAGCCCACCAACTCCTAGAGCAGATTTTATTAGAAATTCTCTTCTATTTTTCATGTAATTTTTGGGTTTCAGTGTCATGTTGGACTTCAAATTAGTATTTACTTTCTCTTTTCTGCTTAAAAGTTTACACCTAATTTTATTTTCGGGCTGATTGGTCAAATACTAATTTAAATATACCCGCTGATTAAATGGGAAGTAATGGAACACGGTGAGAAAAATATAGAGGTTAGAATAAAAGGGGGAGATTTCCTGAATGAACTTCAATTTATTACCTCGAGAAGCGGTGGTGCTGGAGGGCAAAATGTGAATAAAGTCGAAACCAAAGTTCAATTGAAATTTGATATCCCTAATTCCAGCCAGTTAAGTGTCGAAGAAAAAGCAATGTTATTAGAGAAATTGCGAACCAAAACTGATCAGGAAGGTGTCTTGCAACTACAGTCTCAGGAAAAGCGGTCACAGATTCAAAACAAAGAGCTAGTAATTAGAAAGTTTGAAGATTTATTGCGAAAAGCATTTTTCAAGAAACGAGTAAGAAAGGCAACTAAGCCTAAAAAAGGAGCAATAGAAAAGCGACTTAAAGCCAAAAAAAATCAGGCTGAAAAAAAGGCTAATAGAAGCTGGAAAGAATAAATAAGGAAGTTTTCAGTCGCAGTATGCAGTCTCAGTGAGGCTACCTAATGTGATCAGTCTCGATTTAACTAGTAAGTTTTAGAAATCTTTTATTAGGAGCGTATAATTCTTCGTAGAATCAGGTTTATAGATCTGAATAGGGTAATTGCCACTAGGCGTTATTATTCGCAAAGAATAAAAAGGATCAGGATTTATGACTAATATATTTTCATCTTGGCTATAAAGAAGCTTGTTGTTTTTATCTATGTAGCCTGGAAACCCCTCAAAACTTTCGAATTTTTTATTTTGTGTAGATCCTTCAAAAAACACCGTGTCTTTCAAAACTTCCAATCTTTGAAGGTTATCATAAGATGGTAGCGTCAATTTGAAATCGTATTTCTTTGGATTTGTAACCTGAGAAAGTGCTGGGATGATAGAAGCTACACTGAGTAAAATGTATAAAAATAGATTTTTCATAGTTTTTGAATTCAATAAAAATATTTGTCGATGTTTGCTTCAAATCTACGATGAACAATATATTTAGGTTTCAATCTTTTTGATACTGAGTACTTTGCTAATTCGAAATCATTTTGCGAGAAATATCTTTTAATGCTTTGTCTAACTCTTCTCCGGACGACTTGAGATGCCTTATCAACTCGTTCTTCTCAGCAGGATTAAGGTTCACTTCTTGGGTTAATTCAATAATTCCAAGGATCCTGGCTAATGGGGCCCTAACTAAATGCGATTGATCAGAGGCTAATTCCTGGAGCTTTTTGTTTTTGGATTCAAGTGATCGTAAAAATCTCTCCTGCTCTGTGATATTTTGAAAGGCTGCCAAGTAACTAGTTTTGTTACTTTTTTTGTCTTTCAGTACAATTCCATAGACCTTAATTATTGCAGTATTTCCTTTTTTGTCTTTGAGGTACTTATTAATTATAAACCCGCGATCAGGATTGTTTTCTTTGATTTCTAGCATCTTTTCGAGGTCTTGATCCAGGTGTTCTTCGGGAGTAAAATCAATTACACTTTTTCCTATGACCTCCTGATCTGAATAACCAATAATCTGCAAAATATTTGGGCTGATATAGGTGAATTTACCCATTTCATCTACTTTAAAAATTCCCAGATTTGGGTTGGTGAAAAGTAACTCTAATTCCCGTTTCCCGGCACTGATTTGATCGTATAGTCTTTTGATTAAATAGTAAAGAAGTAACCCAGTAAGCAAAACATAAAGAACCCCTTTTATCATCTGGAATCTTGACATTTCCTGAATGTCGTCACTAAAAATGCTGTTTATCAGAATATCACTAAAAAATATCCAATTGACCCCAACTATCATGTAAATGATCGTGATGGCCCAAGGCTGATTAATGGAGAATTTATTCACTTTTTTCATGATACTTAATCAAAGGCCATAAATCTTCGGTGGCTTGATATTTTACCGCTCTAAATAATGAAGTTAATTTTTATTTTGGGATCAAAATTGATTTAAAGTATTCAGAATTACCATTTTTCAAAAAATAATAGTTTGAGTACTATTATTTTTTCCGATGATAATAATAGCTGTGAAGCGGATGAATAATTCATGGGAAATGACACCAGTGATTTTGTCCAGTGAGTTAGAATGTTGAAGAGGTTGCTCAATGTGCTCAAAGTCAACATCAAGCGTCCAGTTACCTTGATCGGCTAATAAAAATTCCCCTTTCATTTGCCGAATAGTATAAGCAGTTCCTAATTTCTCAATCTGATTTTATACTGATTAGGATGCAAAGGAAATTATTTCCGGTGGAAAGTGAAATGTTATTACTCACTGCGATACTTATTCGCTGTATGCTGATAAGATTGTCTGCTTTTTAATCGTAGCGTGAGTCTGCTTTATAAGCGGTAGATTTTTTTAATAGCTAAAGGTAAAAGCTTAGCTATTTAGAGAAGTTGTATGAGAAAGTGCTAATTGATAGTGCTACGGATTCATAATTTATCTAGTTGATGAAAGCATGCTCTGTTTAGCTAAAAACCAGTCCTGCGTGGTGGATATTACATTTGAGTTGGTCAAAAGAGAGTTTTTGAACGAAAGAAGCTTTCTATTGGTGGGATTTAGTTCAATTTGCAGGTTCAAAAAGTCGGCAAAATAAATGTTGAATTTTAGATTAGCTTTATTTTGGAGATGACAAGATGTAAGTTAATTACTGCTGTTTCCAAACAATGCCCACTTGAACTGGTTAAAATTTATATCCTTACCAAAAGCTGTTTGTGTAAGTTTTTACAAAGAAATCCCATAGATGAAAGATCAAAATATATACATAATTGGTGCAGGTGTTGCAGGTTTAGTCGCTGCAATTGAACTCGAAAAAGCTGGATTTTCACCAATTATATTGGAAGGAAGTGATAGCGTAGGAGGTAGGGTGAAAACAGATTTAGTTGACGGTTTTCTTTTAGATCACGGTTTTCAGGTGCTGCTTACGGCTTATCCTGAAGTGAAAAGGTACCTTGATCTGTCAAAATTGAATTTGAAATATTTTGAACCAGGAGCGGTTGTATTTGGAGAAAATGAGACGTTTATAATTTCCGACCCTTTACGTAATCCACTCAAGGTGGTTAGTATGGCTTTTTCTCACGTTGGTAGCTTTTTGGATAAGGTTAAGATGTTTAATCTTACTCAAATGCTTAAAAATAAGTCGATTGAAGATATTTTTAATGAACCCTCTATCACTACCCATGAATACTTGATTGACTATGGGTTTACGGACCAAATAATTTCTAACTTTTTCAAGCCTTTTTTTAGAGGGATATTTTTGGAAAAGGACCTAGAAACCTCCTCCAGAATGTTTGAGTTTGTCTTTAAAATGTTTTCTCAAGGACTAGGTGGGATACCGGAAAAAGGTATGATTGAGGTTCCTAATATGCTCAAAAATCAATTGACTAAGACAATATTCAGGTTTAATACCAAAGTAACGGACGTCCTTGGGCAAAATATCCAATTAGAAAATGGCGAAACGATAGAAGCCGATCGAATTATTGTGGCTACCCAGCCAGATAAATTTATGAAGCAATTGAAAGGACAATTTGCTCCTTCAAGGTCGGTGATTACCTTGTATTTTTCACTTCATAAATCATTTATGAATAGAGCTATGTTGGGCTTGATTCCTGGGGAAAATCACCTGATTAATAATATGGTGTTCATGAGTGATGTTTCATCAGCTTATTCTACTAATGGTAGAGCTTTGCTGTCTGTTTCAATTTTGGACTCTGACCTGAAAGAGAAGGAGTTGATTCAAAGCAGTTCAGGCAGAGTTGGAGTCTATTTCTAGAATTAATGCGGAATATTTCAAGTTTGTGAAGGCATATTATATCGATTATGCAATTCCTACAGTAGAAGATATGAAAGGCACTATTCCATTTACCGAAGCTAAGATTTCAGATCACGTATTTTTAGCTGGAGATTACCTATTGAATGGCTCAATCAATGCAGCCATGGCTTCTGGGCGAATTGCAGCGGAGGCGGTCGTACATAGCTTTACTCCAGTTTATTGAAGTCGCTGCAGAATTATTTTGATTATTAGGTGGCGGGAACCAGGTTTGAGGACGTATATCCCCTGTTGGAAATTTGTTTTATCTTCGTGCCATGGAAAATATACCTCCTTGCCCAGCCTGCAATTCGCCGTATGGCTATGAATTGGATGAAAAGTTGATCTGCCCAGAGTGCAGTTTTGAATGGACTCACGGTGAAGTTGAAGAAGAAGTTGAGGAAGGATTAGTAGTCAAAGATTCGAATGGAGCTATTTTAGCAGACGGAGATTCTGTGACGATAATAAAAGACCTTCCAGTAAAAGGGGCTCCCAAACCAATAAAAGCAGGTACAAAAGTAAAGAGTATTCGGTTAGTAGAGGGTGATCACAATATTGACTGTAAGATTGATGGATTTGGCTCTATGGCACTGAAAAGTGAGTTTGTGAAAAAAGCCTAGAGATTTACGATTTCGGATAGTTGACTTCAGATTTCGTGGATTAGGGAAGGTGATTAGTTACAAATCTGAAGTAGGTTCTTGCGCTTCGTAATTATAGATTACTTCTCCAGATTCTGATTCAAAGGTGAATTGGATTTTTTTTTGACCATAGATTTTTGACCAATCCATATTTAGCTGATCACAAAATGGTATAGAATCTAGGTGTAAATCATTTACTGAGCGTAAAATTTGGCCTTTTCGCACTCCTGCTAGGTACGCATCAGATTTTGGCTCAATGACTGAAACTTGCTTATCTATCATTTGAAAATCCAATTTTCTTTTGAAATCAAGATTTGCATCTTCATAAGGCTGAACGTAAAACCTGTCTTTGATTAAGTCGATCACCACAACAGCTTTTTCTAGAAGACCAGCACCTAAATTTGAGACCCAATCAGTTTCAAAAGTGTTAATTGGCACATTTGAAAATACAGTTTTACCTAAACGTAATCCTTCATTTTCAAATGAATAGTTTAATATGTCCTGCTGTGAACCAAACAATCCTCGAGCTGTGAAAGAGTGGATTGTGTCAGTGATGACATCCGGTGAAAACATATTGTCATTAATCATTTTTTCAAATGTCTTGTTACTCATATTGAAAAATCTATTTCCTGATCCTGTGTCAAACTGTACCAATTCAGCTGCGTTGGTTCCGACGTGATATAAAGGAATCAAAGGAGTTTTTTGTTGATCGGGGTATTTTATTTCGACAAAATCGGAATACTCATTGTCTAAAGAATTCAATGATTTAGCAATCGTTAAGCGTTTATTTTTAAGATCGATTTCAATAACTTTTTTATCAAAAAATTCTAGGCCCAAATATCCATCTAAATGAACATTACAGATCTCATACATATTACCAGGAGGTATTATAGATGTTTTAAGGTTCTTAACTTTAATGTTACCAACATTTATTTCCGGAATAATGGTGTGTGTTACAAAATCAGTATTTCCATAATAGTCCATACCATGATGCCAGCCAATAGAATCTAAGCCAAGTCTTTTTGCTGCGATTGGGGAGATTGTAGTAGGAGCTCCAGTATCAAATTGAAAAATAAAGTCTTCGCCTTTTATTTCTACCGAGATGAATATAGCATTTCTTACAACTTCGAACGGAATTACCTCGGTTACATTCCTTACATATTTACTATAGAAAAAAGCGCCAACTGCCATTAATATTATAGCAAGAAAAAGTTTTTTGTTCACTGGATAGAAAAATTAGTTGAAAGTATAGATGTGGTTTTCTGACATTACAAATTAATCATTATCGATTGCTAATCAGATTCGGATAACTTCTCAGTTTTATAGTAATCATAGACAAGTTCTACTTTATCTGTTGTGAAAATAAATTGAATTGTGTCCCTGTAGAAGTGATGCTCCAAATCAAGGTAATATAGATCACACTTAGACAGTGAATCAAAAAAGACTCTGTTGATAGCTATTAATTTTTGTCCAACACGAACTCCCTTATTAAAAGCATCAGATTCTTCTTGAACTGACGATACAGTTAAATTTTCAAGCTTAAATCCTTCCACACGTTCCTTGTTTAGAGAAAGTAAAGGGTACGGGCTAAAATAGAATTTGTCGCTTATTAAATCTAGAGTTATAGTTCCTTGGTTTAGAAGTGCAGAGCCTAAAATAGAATAGTTTTTTTTGCCAAATGTTTTTAAAGTTGTGTTTTCTAAGGTTACTCCTGCTATTTCAAGCTTAGGGATATTGAATAAATAATTTATAGTATCTCTTTGGGGACCAAACATCCCAAAATCCGAATTTTTATTTAATGTGTCTATTATGTTTTTTGGAGTTAATGTGTTGTCGATCAATAGTTTGTGAAATGTTGTAAGTCTGAAGTTTATTAGATCCTTATCTGATCCAGTATCAAATAAAATTGGCTCTTTAATTGAATCATTGCCAATTGCTAATGAAAGAAAAGGAGTCTTTTGATTTCCATGATACGACATCTTAACAGGCACGGTTGAAATATTAGAAATAAAATGAGGGGAGTTGGCAATTGTCAACTTTTTATTGACAATGTCAATATGGACCACTTTTTTATCAAAGAATTCTAAGCCTAGATACCCATCTATTTGCACATCACATATTTCAAAACTCTGAATTGGTTTTACCACATCTACTGTCATTTGCGGCGAAACTAGGGGGCCAAGTTTTAGTTCTGGTAATATTACCTCTTCAATTGTGGATATATTGTCATAAAAATCAGATGATATATTTTTGCCAATCGTCTTAATGTTAAGTTTTTGTCTAATCTCAGGAGAGATGGATGTATTAGCTCCAGTATCAAACAAGAAAGTGTATGTTTCTCCTTCAATTTCAACTTTGAAAAGGATAGAATTTCTGATTACTTCAAAAGGGATTACTATGGGGACATTCCTTACATATTTGCTATAAAAAAATGCACCAATCGCCATTAGAATAATAGCTCCAAAAAGTCTTTTTATCATTGTGTTGAAATAATTAAAGTCCAGTAATTGAGCTAACACTCAGTTCAACTACTGGACTTTCAAATTTTAAATTTCAAACTTCAAATTTTTCACTTACCAATCGGCGTTTCATCTACTTTCACATCTCCAGCTACATACTGAAGTGCGTCTAGGAAATAGGCAAGAATAGCAGAATTTTCAAAGCTTTGCGCATTGTGAGAAGTTGAGATATACATTGCTCTACCTTTACCGTCTTTTCTGATCCAAGAAACATAAGTTTTACCGGAAGTTTTCTCCTGACCTTTTCTTTGACCTTCGATTTCAGCGTTGTTGAAATAGGTCAGCGGATGGAAATCCAAGTCATCATAAGCACCTTTGTAGAAGTATGGCTCATCCACATGGTTATATCCTTCAGCTGGAAGGGACTTAGTCAATGGGTGAGAAGGATCTTCAATTCTTACCTGGAATGCCTGCTGCTTTGTATGGTAATCGAAGCTACCTCCGGTTAGTTTTGAAAACTCCATGGAGTTGTTTAGCATGGTATTTCCTCCATGTACCACGAGAATTCCGCCTCCTTTTTTCACGTATTGGATGATGTTATTCTCCAGCTCGTTTGCTTTTTTCCATACGGCTACGCTATCCATAGAAGCATCTTCGCTGAATACATCTACAAATAGATTTCTGTACTGAGGCTTAGAGTTAGTGTTATCAAATACGACAGCATCAAATTCTTTCAAATTGTCTTTTTCCATCATAGCGATGTCAGTACTTGTAGTCACATCAAAGGCGCCACTTTTGTCACCGAGGATTTCAATCATTGCAGCAGTATGTGGGTTTACCCAGTGCCAAAAGCCTGTATGAAGCGAAAACACCAAGATTTTCTTTTTCTTTTTGAAAGGGAAATTGGCTTTTTCAGGTGCTAAATCTGTGATTTTATCTTTCCAAGCTTGATCCAAAGGGATCTCTGTTGGGTTCTGTGCGAGAGTGAAATTAAGGGATGCTAGGAAAACGATTCCGTAGATAATAATTTTCTTCATGGGGTAATTAGATGAACGGGTTAGTCGATAATTTAGAATTCTATATCTTTAAAATTCGATCCCAATAACCTGAAATTTATATGATATTCAAAAGAATTTTCTGCGTACCAGTGATTTACCTATGTTTAATGGTATCAGTGTTTGCGCAAAAAGTGGAGTTAAAAGAGACATCTAGCGGAATTGATTTCGTGATTGGTAATCAGGCTGTTCTAAGCTATCAAACGGCTGTAGCAGACGTGCCTGAAGGCATAAAAAAAGATTTTGCAAAATCTGGGTTTATTCACCCGCTAAAATCCCCGTCGGGACAAGTTCTTACTAGAATTCAACCAAAAGATCATTATCATCACTATGGAATCTGGGGACCTTGGACACGTGCCACCATCAGTGGTAGAGAAGTAGACTTTTGGAATTTGGGAGACCAAAAAGGCCGAGTAGACTTTTCTCATGTGCTATCTAAAAAGGTAGCGGGTGGTGCAGCCGAACTCAATGTTCGTCAAAATCACCTTGATTTGAAAGCTCCCGAATCTGAACGGATAGCTATAGCAGAGGATCTTCGCATCAAGGTAAAACCTGCGGACAAAGGTCGATATATGGTCGATTACACAAGTACAATTGAGACTAAAATACCTGGGGGAATCTTACTTGATGATTACCGATATGGCGGAGGCATTGGTTTCCGTGCTACAGAGCAATGGGGAACGGATAACAGTTCTGTTTTAACATCCGAAGGTGATACCAGAAAAACCGCGGATGGAACAAATGCAAAATGGATCATCGTACAGGGAGAAACTGATGCTACATCGGGAGAGAGTGGGATCCTGTTCTTAAGTCACAACACGAATAAATCTCACCCAGAACCTTTGCGCGTATGGCCAGAAGATAATTACAATGGAATAGGTAATGTCTTTATAGAATTTACTCCGATTAGACATGAGTCTTGGGAGCTTTTACCCAACAAACGATATACATTAAAATACAGAATGATTGTCTTTGACGGTAAGATGACTGCAGCTGAAGCAGATGCTTACTGGAGAGCTTTCGTGAAATAAATTCAAGTGATAATTAACCCTAAAGTGAAATGAAAAGAAGAGAATTTATTAAAAACACCACCTTAGCAAGTGCAGCAATAGGATTTCCTACTATTGTACCTGCTTCAGTTTTTGGAAAAAATGCCCCTAGTAATAAAATCAATATAGGTCAAATTGGTTGTGGTAGAATCGCGCGCGATCATGATATGCCAGGTGTATGGCAGCATGATATAGCTCGTATCGTTGCAGTTTCAGATTTGGATAGCAACCGCATGGCGGATGGCAAAAAGCGTGTAGAAGATTACTACACCAAGAAAATGGGAAAAGCATATCTCGACGTAAAACAATATGGAGACTATAAGGACATGCTTCAGAATAAGGATATTGATGCCATAGTAATCAGTACTCCAGATCACTGGCATTCTCAGCCAGCTATGGAAGCTTCATTGGCTGGTAAGCACGTCTATGTACAAAAACCAACTTCCCTGACTATCCGTGAAGGGCGACAGCTGGTTGATGCTGTGAAAAAGTCAGGAACTGTCCTTCAGCTTGGTACCCAGCAACGTTCAAGTGAGCAGTTTAGAATTGCAGCAGAATTGGTAAGAAATGGAAGAATCGGTAAGCTTCACACTGTGAAGATCGGTCTCCCAGGAGATCCCTCAGGACCTGAGGCCGCACCTATGCCTGTTCCTGCCAACTTGAATTATGATATGTGGTTGGGTTCTACCCCTGAGGTCCCTTATACAGAAATAGGCGTACATCCACAGAAAGGATACGACCGTCCGGGATGGTTGAGATTGGAGCAGTTTGGAGCAGGTATGATCACAGGCTGGGGACAGCATCACTATGATTCTGCCGCTTGGGGAATGGATACTGAGCTTACTGGTCCACGATACATTCAAGCTGTAGCTGAGTTCCCTCATTCAGGATTATGGAATGTGCATGGAGACTTTATGGCAAAAGCTGAGTATGATAATGGTATCACTATGTACACAAGTGGTGGCTACCCAAATGGAATTCGTTACGAAGGTACGGAAGGATGGATCTGGGTTTCAAGAGGTAATTATGTGGCTTCCACTTCAGATCCTGTAGCGCAGGGGAATAGTGCCAAAGCCTTGGATGCTTCAGATCCTAAGATTCTGAAATCAGTAATTGGACCTGACGAAATACAGTTGATCAGAAGTGATGAACACCATGGCAACTGGCTGGGAGCGATTCAGGGTAATAACGAATTACTTTCTCCGGTTGAAATCGGTCATCGTTCTTGTTCAGTATGCCTTGTCACGCACATTTCCATGAAACTTGGAAGGAAGCTGGAATGGGATACTGCAGCAGAAAAATTTATAAATGATCCAGAGGCAAACTCAATGTTGGAAAGACCACAAAGAGCACCTTATGGTACTAATTATGTGAAAATTTAATTATTGAATATTTTGAAAAATACTGCTCTAGTAGCTTTGGCTGCAGGAATTTTGTTTTCCTGCGAAAATAAAGAAACTGTGACTGAGGCTTCTGAAACTAAGGCTGAGATTACGATTATGTCCCTTGACCCGGGACATTTTCATGCCGGATTAATTCACAAATCCATGTATCCTCAAGTGGACTCTACAGTCTATGTTTTTGCTCCAGAAGGACCTGAACTGAAAGACTACATGAATAGACTTTCTGGGTACAATAACCGTGAAGAGGATCCGACTTCCTGGAGTTTGCAGGTAAGTACTGGTGAGGATTATTTAGATCAAATGATCTCGACTAAGCCTGGCAATGTGATGATGGTAGCAGGAAAAAACGATCGTAAGATTGATTACATCTCCGCTGCAATTTCCAATGGAATCAACGTCTATGCTGATAAGCCTCTGGTGATTAATAAGGATGGATTTAAAAAGCTGCTCCATGCTTTTGATGAGGCATCACAAAAGGATTTGTTGCTTTATGATATCATGACTGAGCGTTTTGAGATCAGCACGATTTTGCAAAAAGAACTGAGTATGGATGCAGCGGTTTTTGGGGAACTGGAAAAAGGCACACCTGAGAATCCAGCCATTACAAAGGAATCTGTACATCATTTCTTCAAATATGTATCAGGAAATCCTCTTGTTCGTCCGGACTGGTTTTTTGATACAGATATTGAAGGAACTGGTATCGTTGATGTAACGACTCATCTAGTGGATTTGATCCAATGGGAAGCTTTTCCAGGAGTTACTTTAGATACTACAGATGTTGAGATGCAATCAGCTAAACTTTGGTCCACAGATTTGGATTTAGAGCAGTTCAAGTTGGTTACAGGTAAAGCTGAGTTTCCTGATTTTCTTCAGAAAAACGTATCTGACGGTAAGCTGAGCGTGAATAGTAATGGAGAGATGAATTACACGCTGAAGGGTGTGCATTCTAAAGTAAGTGTGATCTGGAATTTTCAAGCGCCCGAAGGAGCTGCAGATACTCATTACAGCATGATGCGTGGAACCAAAGCCAATCTAATTATACAGCAAGGTGCAGATGAGAATTATGTTGCCACCTTGTATGTGGAATTATTGGATGGACAAGATGATTCTTTAGCAAGCTTGGTAAAAGAGAAGTTGCAAGGTCGTTTTCCGGGGTTAGATCTGGAAAAAATCACGGACAATAAGTACAAAGTAATCATCCCAGAGAAGTATCATAATGGACATGAGGCCCATTTTGCTCAGGTAACTGAAAAGTATTTGGAATATTTTGCCAATAAAAATATGCCGGATTGGGAAGTGCCAAATATGATTGTGAAATACTTCACTACGATTGAAGCTTTAGAAAAAGCCGAAGAAAAATAAATTTATACTGAACAGGACCACCAAATAATAGGTTGGTTAGTTAAGCTCTTTATTATGAAATTAACTAATCAACCTATATCTGTTTCTAAGCCAACTGTCGCACTTGCCGGTGCAGGTGGATATGTGGGTCGCTGGTTTATTCACCACTTCCGCCACAAATACAATATTATTGCTCTTAGTAGAAGAAAGGTAAAGGATAATCCATACCCTGAAGTGACTTGGAAGCAGGTGGAATTGTATTCAATTTCAAGTACAGTTGAAGTGCTTAAGGGGGTAGATGTCGCGATCTACTTGGTACATTCTATGAATGCTTCCACACGTCTAAATCAAGGTAGTTTTGAAGATACCGATTTACTACTTGCTGATAATTTTAGCCGAGCGGCTCATTTAAACAAAGTAAAGCAGATCATTTACTTAGGAGGATTGCTGCCAAAAGAGACGGGAGAAAGTCTGTCTAGACATCTCAGAAGTCGTCTTGAAGTAGAACAAACCCTGGGTTCTAGGTCTGCTAAACTTACCGCTATTCGGGCTTCGATAATAGTAGGGCCCGGAGGATCATCGTTTGATATGATTAAGAATCTAGTGACTAACTTGCCTGTCCTCATGTGTCCACAGTGGACGGAGTCTTTGACCCAACCTATTTCTTTGCGCGACACCTTAGATATTATTGATACCTGTGTAGGAAATGAGAATGTATTTGGTAAAGCAATAGAAATTGGGAATCCTGAAGTGATTTCTTATCGAAAAATGCTGGAGTTGACAGCCGTTCAGCTAGGGAAGAAGAGGTTGGTTTTCTCAGTTCCCGTTTTCTCTTTGGGGCTTTCTAAGCTTTGGGTTGGCTTTTTTGGCGAATCTCCTCCTCAATTGGTTTCACCCTTAGTGGAAAGTTTGAAGCATACGTTGACGGTGTCCGAGGAATTGAAGTTCAAAGAGAAGCATATTGATTACCTGACATACGAAGAATCGGTCAGAGCTGCGCTGGATTCTACTGTAGAACTTAAAACTCCAAGCTTTTACCCGTTAGATAAAGTAAAGAATACTGTAAGAAGCATACAGCGAATGTCAAACACCCATGGACACTCAGCAACTTGGGTGGCTCAGCGTTATAATATTTGGCTACCCACATTCTTTAAGTTTTGGATCAATGGAGAAATGCTCGAAAGTGGAGAAATTGTGTTTTATCTATTGTGGACTAAAAAACCAATGTTACAACTGACCATGATTCCAGATAGAAGTGAAGAAAGTAGGCAGCTCTTTTACATTTCCGGTGGCTGGCTAGTGAAGCGATTTGATCACGGATGGTTGGAGTTTCGTGGGGTTTTAGATAATAAATACATTATCTCAGCTATTCATGAATTTGTGCCAAGATTGCCATGGCTGATCTATGTGAATACTCAGGCTAAAATTCATCTTTGGGTAATGAATAGATTTAAGAAATATTTAAAGAATCGAGTGAATTAAATGCAGGGTTTATTCTGTTAAGAATTCACTCATATCATAATCTAAATTTTTATAATCATATGAAAAACTTAAGCTTTAAAAACGGAGATAAACTCCCAATTATCGGGTTAGGAACATGGAAAAGTAAACCAGGAGAAGTTAGTCAGGCTGTTTACTGGGCAATAGAAGCTGGCTATCGACACATAGATTGTGCAGCTGTATATCAGAATGAAAACGAAGTAGGGGAAGGTATTGCAAAGGCAATTTCTGAAGGATTGGTTACGAGAGAAGAATTATTTGTAACATCAAAGCTTTGGAATAATTCACATAAAAAAGAGCAAGTTTTGCCTGCTTTGCAAAAGACACTTTCAGATTTGAAATTGGATTATGTAGACTTATATCTGATACACTGGCCTATTGCTTTTAAAGCTGGCGTGGGTTTTCCAAAAGATAGAGAAGACTTTTATACCTACGATGAGGTTTCCATAGCTGAAACTTGGGTAGCTATGCAAGAGGTGAAGGAAATGGGATATGCCAAACACATAGGAGTCTCTAATTTCAATCAAAAAAAGCTGGATGAATTGGTGCAACTCGGTGGCCAATTACCTGAAATGAACCAAGTAGAGATGCAGCCCTATCTTCCGCAGGATGGCTTGGTTGAGTATTGCATAGAGCATGGAATTTTAATGACTGCATATTCTCCACTTGGTTCTCCGGATTCAAGGGCAGAAAAACATGAAAAAGATCCGAAACTATTGATTGATCCCGTAGTAAAGGAGATTGCGGATAAACATAAAGTAGGCGCTGGACAAGTTCTAATTGCCTGGTCTATCGCTAGAGATATTGCAGTAATTCCCAAATCCGTGAATAAGGATAGAATCAAAGGGAATTTGGCAGCTGCTAAAATTAATTTGGACGACCACGATTTGATGGAATTAAGAGATATCGGAATTAGTCACCGATTTATTGATGGTTCATTTTTCACAGGTGATAACAGCCCTTATGAATCATCCGATTTATTTGATCAACCTTAAAGCATCCAGGATTTGACACAAAAAAGGCTATTGGATAAGTTCCAATAGCCTTTTTTGTGAAAATGATTTTTTTATTCATCCTCTTCCAATGTTTCAAGTATATCTGCAAGTTCATCGAAGTCTTTTAGACCTGGTTTGATTTCTTTTCCGCCTGCTAGCGTTATTCCATAAATCCCAAGTTCAGTAATAAGGTTTAGGACGTTTTCTGAAGTAATCCCTACTCCTAAAATAACTCTGCAATTTTCACTTAATATTTTTATCGCTTTTTTATCCTCATCAGTAAGCTCCTCGTGGATGGAGGTGACATGAAAAATGATTCCTGAAGCATTTAATTTTTCAGCAACTTCCAATTCAATGTGTCGAACATCTTCTAAATCCATTTTATAAATCAAGCCAAATCCCTTGCCTTCCAAATCTACTAGTGGATCAATCCTGTCATGCTCAACCCACTTTATTGTAGGGTAATTTTCTAAAGTGTGTAGGACTTTGTCTGACTCGTAGCTTTGAAATTCTCCGACAAACTCAAGTCCAGAAACCCATCCTGTGATTTCGTTATACTGCGTGGGATTGATGAATTTTTCAGATTCTTGTTCTAAAGAAAAGCCTAACAAATCCACATACATTCCCGAACAATACCTGGCATCTGAAAGATTGGTGATGCCGCTTATTTTTACAAAAGTGCTTAAAGCCATGATTTAAATTTTAAAGTTGCTAATTTAAACAGGATGATTGGCTTGAAAAAAGTATTTCGAAACTGTCTGTAATCTGCTTAGTCTATCTTTAGGAAAATACTTGTATTTTTAGTCATTGAATAATAAATATGGAAAGAAAGCTACCGCTTATTTTATTATTAATGTTTACGCTTTTTACGTCTTGTGATCGAGAAATCGAGGATTCACAAGTGGAATTGGGCTATGACTTTCAACCGCTGGAAGTTGGATTGTTTTGGGTTTATGAAGTAGATCAAACCATCTATTTTGGTGAAAATGATTCGGAGCAGGAATTATTTTTCTATAAGGATCGTATTCGAAGCTTTTATATAAATGCAGAAGGGGAGCAAGTTTTTATCGTAAACCGTAGCAAATCTACGGATGAGACCACTTGGATTCAGGTGTTGGAATATACCCTCACCCAACGAGACCTTGCTTTGGTACGTACGATTGAAAATCAGCCCTTGGTTACCTTAGTTTTTCCTCCCAAAGACGGTATTGTTTGGAATGGGAATGTCTATAGAGATGAATTAGCGGATGATTTCGAGTTAATTAATTCGGGCAATTCTATCCGGGTCAATCAAGAAGATAGTGACGATCAAGTTACTTACAGAGATATTCGATTTGAAGTTTACGACTTAGGTATAGGCTTGGTGGAAAAGTACGACGAGGTGTTAACCTACTGTTCAAGAAATGATTGTTTGGGAGATATGCTGATTGATTCAGGATTTAAGGTGCAAATGAAATTGACCGATTATGGGAAGGATTAAATTTTTAGCTTTTGTCCTCTTAGGAATGACTTTTTCTGGCAGTTTGGCTGCCCAGGATCGTTATGCTGTTTTCTATAAATATAAGCCTCAACAAACTCTTTCACTGGATAAACCAAGTGAATTCCTTTCTCAAAAAGCGCTGGATCGAAGAAGTAAAGAAGGCGTTGCACCGGATAGTTTGGATCTTCCTGTTGCGCAGAAGTATGTAGAAGCAGTTTACGAGAAGTCTAATTACATCCTGTATTCTAGCAAGTGGTTTAATGCTACTTTATTGGTGACAGATGCTACTAATGTTAAGGAAATAGAAGCTTTGCCGTTTGTTGAAAAAGTCGAGCTGGTAGGCAGGGGATTTATCCCAAGTCCAAATGCACGGGTTGGAAAAAGAATTTTTGCTTCAGTCAGTAATAGATATTGTCCTCCAGATGCTGAAAATGCCCGAATATTAGCCGCAAATGAAGAAACCTATGATTTTCAGAATTCTCTGATAGGAATTGATTTGATGCATGAAGAAGGTTTCACGGGCAAAGGAGTTACCATAGCTGTTTTTGATGCAGGATTCCCTGGAGCTCAAACTGCCAGTCCTTTGGCACATCTACAAACAAATGGGCAAATCATCTCTACTATGGATTTTGTGAGGCCGTGGAATGATAATGTTTATTCGGATAATCAGCATGGCACAAATGTGCTTTCACTGATAGCTTCTAATGAACCTGGAAAAATGGTTGCTGGAGCTCCGGACGCTGATTACATCCTTGCTATGACAGAGGAAGTTGTCACGGAATTTTGGGTGGAAGAATACAACTGGGTGAGGGCAGCTGAGTTCGCAGATAGTTTAGGGACGGATATCATCAGTAGCTCGGTGGGCTATTATGATTTTGATGATCCTGACATGAACTATACGCTAGAAGACTTGGATGGAGAGACGACTATTATAGCACGAGGGGCAAGTATAGCTGCAAGTAAAGGGATACTGGTGGTAAATAGCGCTGGGAACTATGGTCCCGGGGTATCCACATTATCGTCTCCTTCCGATGCTAAAGGAATTCTAGCGATAGGATCTGTAGATAATGAGTTGGATATTGCTAGCAGCAGTTCCCGTGGACCAACAGGAGATGGAAGAATAAAACCTGACCTTGCAGCTTTAGGACAGGGAGCCTCTTTAATTCGCTCAAATGGTAACCAAGCTTATTCCAACGGAACTTCCTTCTCAGCTCCTCAGATTGCAGCGTTGGCTGCGGGTCTTTGGGAAGCCAAACCTGAATGGACAAAGGATCAGTTAATTGAAGCACTTTTGAATAGCGGTACTCAAGCTGATGAACCGGATAATTTATTAGGCTACGGCATTCCTAATTTCTATAGAGCTTACTACGGAGAAATCCTTGGCGTTGAAGAAAATGAAGAAGTAATGGTGTGGAATGTTTTTCCCAACCCGGTACTTGGAGATCAATTAAACATTTACTTTGGAAGCAGCCTTAGTGCTGAATTTACCCTCATAGATCTTAACGGTAGAGCTTTGGAAAATGAGACCTTGAATAGATCCTCTGCTAAAGAGCCATTTAGAATTCTACTGCAAGGGGTAAAACCAGGGTTCTATGTAATTCAAATGCAGGACGGCGCATTTATCAAGCAAAGCAAATTGCTCAGACAATAGGAAATTGTGGCTTGAGTTGTAAATTCGTTTTTTCACATCTTCAACATATAATTCATGGCCTCTTTAATTGCCCCATCTATACTAGCTGCTGATTTTGCAAATCTCCAACGAGAAGTAGAAATGTTGAATTCATCGGCTGCGGATTATATCCATGTGGATATAATGGATGGTGTATTTGTACCCAATATTTCTTTTGGAATTCCTGTGACCGAAGCGATTCAACGTCATGCAAAAAAACCTTTGGATGTGCATTTGATGATTGAAAATCCGGATAATTATTTAGAAGACTTCAGGAAAGCTGGAGCAGAGGTGATTTCTGTTCATTATGAAGCCTGCATACATTTGCATAGAACTTTGCAGGCGATCCACAGTCTTGGAGCGAAAGCTGGTGTTGCCATCAATCCTCATACGCCAGTAGAACTTTTATCTGATGTGATCCAGGATATTGACCAAGTCATTGTGATGTCAGTAAATCCAGGGTTTGGAGGTCAGAAGTTTATAGAAAATACTTATTCTAAGGTGGCACGTTTGAAGGATTTAATTTTGGCTAAGGGAGCTAATACTAAGATAGAAATTGACGGAGGGGTTAATCTGAATAACGCTCCAAAGTTATTAGCGGCAGGTGCTGATATTTTAGTTGCCGGAAGTTTTGTTTTCAACTCTCCTGATCCTGTTCTGACAATCCATCAACTAAAGAGCATTGAGCTGGTTTGACTTTGTGAAAAGCCATTTATCATAAAATATCTTAAAAAGGCCTCGAAATTCTTGAATTTTTCGCTTTTGAGAGTTTTATTAGACATTATAAGGAAATTAAAATCACAATGTTTATGAAAAAAGTATTGCTTTTCGGAGCGTTATTCGCGTTCCTAGGGCTTGCTGCTTACGCACAAGATGAGGAGAAAGTCACAGATGAAGACTTGGCTAAATATGCAAATGTAGAGGTAACATTTGACAATTATGTAAATTCAAAAACTGAAGAATTAAAAGCCATGATCTTGGAAAATGAGATTTTTCAAGGTGGAGCAAGATATAATGAAATCAAAGCTGCTTGGGGTGACGAAGCTAAAATGACGGAAGCAAATGTCACAGATGAAGAAAAAGCTGCTTTCGAAGAAGTAAAAGAAATTTCAAGGATCGCTGCAGGGAGTTTTGAAAGAATACAAAACTGGGCTGATAATGGATGAGGAGATTTTGGGAGCTGGTACTTACAATAAAGTATTAGCCGCAACCAAAGAAGATCCTGCTGTTCAGGAGAAACTTGATACTATGATTGCCGAAATGAAGGCAAAGCAAGAAGCTGAGAAAGAAGATACTGAAGAACCAACTGACGGAAAATAAGAAATTATTTAAGTTAATATGAAAATGCCTCCTGATTGGGAGGCATTTTTTTTTAATTTCACACCAAGAGTCCCGAGCCTTCGTTTAGATTATTATGAATTACAGACAGCTTCCTATCACCTTATTTCTATGTTTTATTCTCACTACTGTTTTAGCACAGGAAGAAGATATTTTTGGAATTTCTCAAAAAGCCAAAAATCCTAAAAGTGAGTCTGGGTTAGGGAATGTGACTAGGAATGTGCTGGAAGCGTTCAGCGTAGAGCTATCAGGAGGTGGTGCTTATCAGCAATTTGGAACAAATTTTTATTCAGCCAATACTAATCTTTACCCATTTTCCGCTTTCAGAATTTCGATGGAGATCCTTTAGCTATTTCTGAAGAAAACCCTCTAGAAATGAAAGGCGGAGATTGGGTTTTCCAAATTGGAATGGCGGGTTAAGAATTAACCTTTTCAATCTTTTAACAATTGGCGGTGGCTTTGGTCAGGACTGGGGAAATCTAGCTCCCATGCAAGGTGGAGACTATCAGTTTGACTTCGAAGGAGCTACCTACCAAGTCAATAAATTATACGGAACTGTAGGGTTGGTCCTATATGATGCAAATAGAAGACGTGCATTTTTGAATTGGAGATATAGAAATTATTCTTCATCCAATCTTTACATGCAGTCAGAACTTAGACAGAGAGCTAGACAGAATTATTCTTGGAGGTTTATTTTTGAAGCGGAATTCGGCAAGCTGGATCTTAAGAAGGCATATGATCCGGCACTAGTTGGTAGCGCTGGTCCATATGTTCCTCGGTTAGCCGTTTCAGATAAAAATTATTATGGATTAGGTCTCAGGATAGAACGGGACTTCTCCGAGTATACTAAATTATTTGTAAAAGGAGGAGCTGATTTCCGCAAGTTCACTTATGCAGCATCTGATTTTTCCGAATTCCAAGACCTTGATCAAAAGGTTTATGCAATGCAATTAGGACTTGCTGTTCGTTTTCACAGGAACAAAACGATGCAAAATTGCAGGCTGTGGCGTTGTGATGAAGCATATGCACAACGGAATTGAGTACAGAGGAAGTGGTATTTTTAATTTTCAAGACAGGAAAGTAGGACAGTGGTATTAAAGTCTTGATTATCGTCTTTGTACTTTATAATCTCTTTTCAAATAGAGCAGGTTTTTACTATCTTGCAGGCTTAATCGACCCCGTGAATAGCATTATATGGCTCAAGGAGAAAACGAGAACATCATACCCATTAACATTGAAGAGGAAATGCGTGGTGCCTACATCGATTATTCGATGTCGGTTATTGTTTCAAGAGCGCTTCCAGATGTCCGAGATGGACTAAAACCAGTACACCGCAGAATCCTTTTTGGAATGCAGGAACTGGGAGTATTACATAACAAACCTTATAAGAAGTCTGCCAGAATAGTCGGTGAGGTGCTTGGTAAGTATCACCCTCATGGTGATTCAGCCGTGTACGAAACGATGGTTCGTATGGCCCAGCCTTGGTCTCTGAGGTATCCAATGGTGGATGGTCAAGGTAACTTTGGCTCAGTGGATGGAGATAATCCTGCGGCTATGCGTTATACCGAGGCCAGACTTAAGCGTATAGCTGAGGAGCTTTTGGTGGATATCAATAAAGAGACAGTAGATTTTCAATTCAACTTTGATGACTCCCTCAAGGAGCCAATTGTTTTGCCTGCAAAAGTTCCAGCACTTTTATTGAATGGAGCTTCCGGTATTGCAGTAGGTATGGCTACGAACATGGCCCCTCACAACCTAGGTGAAGTAATTGACGGCATTGTAGCATACATTGACAATAATGATATCACTATATCTGAGTTGATGGAGCATATCATTGCTCCTGATTTCCCTACTGGTGGTATTATATATGGTTACAATGGAGTAAAAGCTGCATTCGAGACCGGTAGAGGGAGAGTGGTGATGCGTGGTAAGGCGAATGTGGAAGTCAAAGATGGCGGAAATAAGGAGATGATTATCATCACCGAAATTCCATACATGGTGAATAAGGCAAGCATGGTAGAAAAAACTGCTGCGCTCATCAATGAAAAGAAAATCGATGGAATATCTGCCATTCGTGACGAGTCAGATCGCTCTGGAATGCGCATTGTTTACGAATTAAAGCGTGATGCTATTTCCAGTGTTGTTCTTAATAATTTATACAAGCATACACAGCTACAGACTTCATTCTCAGTGAATAATGTTGCCTTGGTAAAAGGTAGGCCGCATACACTGAATCTGAAAGATATGATCGTACATTATGTCAATCACCGACATGAGGTAGTGATTCGTAGAACAGAGTATGAACTTAGAGAAGCTGAGAAAAGAGCTCATATTCTTCAGGGATATTTGATCGCGTTAGATCACTTGGATGAGGTGATTGCTTTGATTCGAAATTCTGCCGATCCTGAGACAGCAAGAAATGGCTTGATCGAAAGATTCGAGTTGAGTGAGATTCAGGCAAGAGCTATTCTCGATATGAGATTGCAGCGATTGACTGGAATGTGGAGCGTGAGAAGATCATCAATGAGTACAACGAGATCATGGCATTGATCGAGGAACTCAAAGAAATTCTTGCGAATGAAGACAAGAGAATGGAAATCATCAAAGAAGAGCTTTCAGAAATGAAAACCCGCTATGCTGATGATAGAAGAACTGAAATCGAGCATAATGCTGAAGATTTCAGTTATGAAGATATGATTCCAAATGAGGAAGTGATTATCACGGTGTCTCATGAAGGATATGTGAAGCGTACTGCGCTTACAGAATACAGAACTCAAGGACGGGGAGGAGTAGGATCACGTGGTGTAAGTACCAAACAGGATGATTTTACAGAATACTTATTTACAGCATCCACGCATAATTACTTGTTGATCTTTACCGACAAAGGAAAATTATTCTGGTTGAAAACCTATGCTATCCCTGAAGGATCTAAAACTTCCAAAGGAAGACCAATTCAGAACCTGATCAGCATTGAGCAAGATGATAAGATTCGTTCCATTATTCAGGTGGCGGATTTGAATGATCAGGATTACTTAAACAATCACTTCTTAGTTATGGTCACTAAGCAAGGAGTAATTAAGAAGACTACCTTGGAGCAATACAGTCGACCTAGAACAAACGGTATAATTGCTTTAAATATTCGTGAGGATGACCAATTGGTAAATGTAGAAATGACCAATGGCAGCCAGCATATCGTGATTGCAGCAAAATCTGGAAGAGCTATTCACTTCAACGAAGAAGCAGTAAGGCCAATGGGTCGAACAGCTACTGGTGTTAGAGCGATCAGGTTAAATGATGATAATGACTATGTGATTGGCATGGTATGTGCATCTGAAGAAAATGCCACCCTGCTCGTAGTGTCTGAAAAGGGATACGGAAAACGCTCCAGTCTAGACGAATATAGAATCACCAATCGTGGAGGCAAAGGAGTGAAGGCAATGAATGTAACCGAGAAAACCGGAGCACTAGTTGCAATCAAAGAAGTAGTAGAAACAGATGATTTGATGATTATCAATAAGTCTGGGATCACAATCAGAATTTCTGTCGATGGTCTTCGCGTTATGGGAAGAGCTACTCAAGGAGTTCGATTGATTAAAATAGGGGAGAATGACGAAATTTCTTCTATTGAAAAAATATCAAAAGAAGAGGATGTAGAAGTTTTAGAAGACACATTAGAAGTAACAGACGAGAACGCTGATACCACTAGTGAAGAGCCTAAAGCTGATGATTCTGAAAACTCTTCCGATGAATCAAATGAAATAAACGAATAACCAACCAAACAAGAAAAATACGCTAAAATGAAGAAGCTAATTCTATCAATGGCCTTGATCGGTGCAACGACCCTGGCTTTTGGACAAAAAAAAGTCGTTCGTTCTGCAGAGAAGAACTTTAAATCCGGAGATCTCGCTGCTGCAATGACCGACATAGAAGCTGCAAGCTCTGATCCAGAAACGGGAGGCGATCCTGCGACTTACCTTTTAAAGGCACAGATTGAAACCAAAATGTTTGGTTCTGATTCCAGTAATACTGCTTCTACTGTAGAAACTGGACATACTGCTTTGTCAACTTATTTCAAAGCATTTGAAATGGCAGGAAGTGACAAAGAAAATGGTGTAGGCGAAGAAGTTTATGCAGATGATATGCCAGGTGTTCCAGACAACCTAAGACCATATTCTATCTATACGCTCAAAAACATTGCTTTTGACAAGGCATTAGAGAGATATAACGATGGTGATGAGGAGATGGCTTATGAGTTCTTTGACCTAGCAGGTGAAGTAGATCTTTCGGATACTACTATTCATTATAACGCTGGTTTTATTGCTAATGAACTCGGTAAATATGAGGAAGCAAAGAAGCATTTTGAATATTTGCTAGATGTAGAAGAATATAATAAGCTGACTGTTTATTATTTAATGGTTCAAATTCTAACAGGTGAAGATAAAAATCCGGAGGCTGCTTATGATTTGATAATGGCTGCTAAAGAGGATTATCCTGAAGATAAAATCCTGGCTGAGTACGAGATCCAATTGCTACTTCAATTGAATAAAATGGACGAAGCAATGGCTTCCATTCAAGACGCATTGAAAAATGACCCAAATAACGCAGGTATTCTTTTGAGATCAGGATACTTGAAGGAACAAGCTGGCGATATGGATGGTGCTCTTGAGGATTACAAAAAGTCAGTAGTTGCAGATCCTGAATTCTATGATGGAAACTATTATGCAGGTGCTCTTTTACTAGAAAAATCTAGAGAAATCGTTGTAGAATTAGGAGCTCTTTCAGACGAAGAGTGGGAAGCTAGATCGGAGTCTATGAATAAAGAATCTAATGGTTACTACGCAGAATCAATTCCATATTTTGAAAAAGCGCTAGAAATTAGACCTGATAATACTGATATCATGGCCATTCTTTATCAAGTTAACCTTCGATTGAAGAATGAAGCTGAAATGGAAAAATATAATAAAATGTTGATCGAATTGAAAGGTCCGAATTGGCAGGATAACATGTAATTCTTGTCTTAATACTTGAATTGAAGCCTCTGAATCACTATTCAGAGGCTTTTTTTGTTTTAGTCATGGGGGCCATAGCTGCTAGAATTGTTCGGTGATTTACTGTCGGAACCTAGATTCAAAATAGATAGCCGAGTTTTTTGCATTATCTATATCTTTGCCCTCTGAAAATTTAAAGTATCTATGCGATTGCAAGGAGTACAAATATTGGCTTGTTTATTTTTTGGGTTATTTAGTTTTCAAACAAATGGTCAATCCAAAAAGGTTATCGAATTTTCTTATGATCAAGGGCCTATCATCGGCAACAATAAAGATTGGGCTAATGAATTAATAGATAGGATTGATTACAAAGGTTTTGATGTACGTTTTGGATGGAGAAGCAGCGAAAATAATCACTACAATTACATCAACCGATTTCCTAGCTATGGAGTAGGTTTCACATCTGCCATTAATTATTACCCTGAAATAGGAAGGCCAATGGGCGTTTATGCTTTTGGGGAGGTTCCATTCGGTAAGCTCAATTTTGATAGAAAACTGAATTTTAGCTATTTCACGCAAATTGGTTTAGGTTTCAAAATGAATCCTTATGATGCAGAAACTAATCCCATAAACGGATTCGTAGGATCTGCGGTAAATGTTCACATTCATTTCGGATTTAAAGCTTCTTACCAGATTTTTAATAGATTTGATGTTTTTACTTCAATAGGTGCCAAGCATTATTCAAATGGATCTATTAAAAAGCCTAATTCTGGAATCAATTTTATTCCTATTTCAGTAGGAATTAGAGTTCCTCTGGATAAAGAAGAATTTCACCCTGGTCCTAAACCCGAATTTCCTCCTTTAGAAAAAAGGTTTTTCTGGAATATTGCAGCTTATACCGGTTTGAAAAGCTATGCTATTGGAGAGCGAGCTTATTTCAGAGGAGGATTAGGAGTGAATTACCTTTGGGAACTTTCATATAAATACCGGATGGGTTTAGGTTTAGATTGGTTTTATGGTGGAGGCGCAAATGTTCGATATCCTGGAGAAAGCATTACTTTTTCAGAGGTCAACTCCTTTGCAGTTGTTGGCTCTTGGGAATGGAAATTGACAGAGAAACTATATATGCCTATTGCCTTTGGAGTGTACCTGAGTAAGGCTGATTTGAATGAAGAAACAGCTAATTTCTATGAGAGAATAGGTGTGCGCTATAGAATGAATCACAATCTATTTGCAGGGGTACAAATTAAGGCTCATAAAGCAAAGGCAGATTTTTTTGAATTTACTTTTGGCTACACAATTCCTGAAAAAGTGAGGAAGATAATCATCCCTTAAGCACTTCTTTTTCCTTTAATCAAAAAATATTTTTATTTCCATCAGGCTTATTCTAGCTTGTAGGGATAAAGAATGCCCTTTTATGACCAAGCCAGTAGTGTTCAGTAGTTTAGCATTTATTTCCTTGTTGCTAAACAGTTTGATCTGTATTTCTCAATCAGTTCCTTCATCAGAAATTTATCATCAGCTGCTTCAGCTCAAAGAAACCAAAAGGGTATTGTATGTAGCGGCACATCCGGATGATGAAAATACCCAATTGATATCTACCCTTCGGAATGGCGAGCATGTGGAAGTTGCATACTTAAGTTTGACACGTGGAGATGGAGGGCAGAATTTGCTTGGGAAAGAACTGGGAATTGAACTCGGGCAAATCAGAACACAAGAATTGCTCCGTGCCAGAGAGACCGATGGGGGAAGGCAGTTTTTTACCAGGGCAAATGGATTTTGGGTATTCAAAAAACCCAGATGAGACTCTTCAAAATTGGGATAAACAGAAGGTGTTGTCCGATGTGGTTTGGGTAGTAAGAAGTTTCAGGCCAGATATTATCATCACTAGATTCAATACAATTCCTGGAGGGAATCATGGTCATCACACCACTTCGGCTATTTTGGCTGAAGAAGCATTTGATTTGGCTGCGGATCCTACTGCGTTTTCAGAGCAATTGAAGTTCGTGGAGACCTGGCAGCCTAGGAGGATATTTTGGAATTCATATAATTTTGGAGGAGAGTTTGAAGCCAATCCAAAAGAAAAGTATGCAGTTTTTCAGGTGGGGGATTACAATAGCCTGCTGGGAAAAACATACAGTCAAATTGCTGCCGATAGTCGCACCATGCATAAATCACAAGGCTTTGGTGCCACGGCTAGAATAGGAGCGGCAGAAGATAATCTCCAGTTTATTAAAGGAGAATCCTTTAAAACTTCTGCTTTTGAAGGGATTCCAAATCGATGGGAGGAAGTAGAAGGTGGAAAAAATATCGAATCTTTGATCCAAAGAGTAATTGATGATTTCAATTTCATCGCGCCAGTTTCAAACTTGAATTCTCTGTTAGACGTTCGGGCTAAACTATTGGCGCTAGGTTCCAAAACACCTTGGCTTCTAGAGAAAGCTGAGAAACTGGATCAGCTGATTTTTGAAATATTGGGGTTAAAAATGGAATTAGTAACAAATCAAGAGCTCGGATATGCTGGTGAAGCGATCAAAGCTAGTCTGGTTTTCAACAATCCTTCTTCAGTCCTGATAAATGATATTTCTTTACAGTTATTAAGTACTTACTATTCTGACGATAAAAGGCCTACGTTGAATAACGAAACTCTCCAAATTCCAATTGAGTTTGAAATACCAGAAAACACACCGCTTTCACAGCCTTATTGGTTGGTGAACCCAGTAGTAGATGCAATCTATGATGTGAAAGATCAACAGATGATCGGAAAGCCCTTCAATGATATGAAGGTAGGAGGTGACTTAACTTTCAAAATCGAGGGACAGGAATTCAAAACGGCGATTCCTTTGGAATACAAATACAATGATCAGGTTGATGGTGAAGTAAAACAACCTTTTACAATAGTTCCGGAGATTGACCTGGAGGTGTCCGATCAAAATGTATTTCTTATCTCAGACCTTAATCCTCTTGTAACAGTGACGGTCAATTTCAATGGAGAAATGAAAGAGGGAAATCTCACATTTAAAAACCTGCAGAATTATGAATTCGAAATAGTAGGAGTAGAGGAGAAGTTAAGTCAAAAGAAAAAGCTTTTCCAAGTCTCTTTCAAATTGGATAAAAATGAAAAGAGAGAAGTTGTAGCTCAATACGAAACTGCTGAAGGGGGCACTTTTGACCAGGTAACCCACCGGATTTCCTATAAGCATATTCCTAATTTGACCTATTTCTCTTCTGCTTCAATGAATTTGATACAGGAAGACTGGAAAATTTCTGGCGCAAAAATCGGATACATTATGGGGGCCGGAGATGATGTTCCTGCGGTTCTTTCTTCTTTAGGCTACCAGGTGACGGAAATCAATGACTATTCTCTAGCTAACCTATCACAATATAAAAGCGTTGTGGTCGGTATCAGGGCATACAATACCAATGCCGAACTAGCGGCCAATCAGGCAAACCTAATGGCCTATGTGAACAATGGAGGGACTGTGGTCGTGCAATACAATGTGAGTAGACCCCTTCTTATTGAGAATCTCGGCCCTTATCCTTTTTCAATCAGCAGAGATCGGGTGACAGTAGAGAATTCCCCATTCGAAGCGGATCTGGGATCATCCGATTTTGGTTGGTCCTAACAAAATCACAGTTGCTGATTTTGACGATTGGATTCAGGAAAGAGGATTGTACTTTGAAGCGAATATTGCTCCTGAATATTCTACCCCACTGTCATTCCAAGATCCAGGAGAAGATCCGTTGAAGGGCTCGCTGATCTATGCGAAATATGGAGATGGGATATACATTTATACCGGAATTTCTTTCTTCAGAGAGTTGCCTGCAGGAGTCCCAGGTGCTATTAAATTATTTATAAACTTGATCGAGCAATAGTTTTGGAGGAAAAACAGATACGTTGGAAGTACCTATATGCAGGATTAATGGCTTGCCTTTTTTTGTTGATGCTGTTATTTAATTGGCTTAAAGTCACCTACGCATGAGCACTTTAGATTGGGTTGTACTTTTTGGGACGCTGGCGCTTATAGCGACTTATGGAGTTTATAAAACTTATGGTCCAAAGAGCCTGGATTCTTACCTAAGAGGTAAAAACTCCATGAATTGGTGGTCGATTGGATTGTCTATAATGGCTACTCAGGCTTCTGCCATTACCTTTTTGAGCACTCCTGAGACAAGCTTATGAAGACGGAATGCGATTTATTCAGTTTTACTTTGGGTTGCCGTTAGCAATGATCATTATTTCGGTTGTCTTTATTCCGATTTATTACAAACTGAAAGTTTATACAGCATACGAGTTTCTAGAAAATAGATTTGACCTAAAAACCCGAACCCTTGCAGCACTATTGTTTATTCTGCAGCGAGGTTTAGCAGCAGGTATTACCATTTATGCCCCCGCAATTATATTGTCCACTTTGCTAGGTTGGAATTTGACATTTACCAACGTTTTGATTGGCTCGGTAGTTATTCTTTACACAGTCTCTGGTGGTACTGAGGCCGTTTCTATTACTCAAAAGCAACAAATGGCTGTAATGATGGGTGGGATGATCTTGGCTGGGATAATAGTTATCCAAATGGTGCCAATTTCATTTCAAGAAGCTATGCATGTGGCAGGGAAGATGGATAAACTGAACATGATCAACTTTGAGTTTGATATCTCAGATCGATACAATGTCTGGTCAGGTATGACTGCAGCTGTCTTTCTATTCCTATCTTATTTCGGCACAGATCAAAGTCAGGTACAGCGCTACCTTTCAGGCCAGACACTTTCTCAAAGTCGAATGGGACTAATAATGAATGGCTTTTTGAAGATCCCTATGCAATTCATCATTCTTTTTATTGGAGTGATGGTATTTGTGTTTTACCAGTTCTTTTTACCTCCGGTAGTTTTTAACAAAGTGCAGACGGATAAGCTGCGAGAAAGTGAATATGCTAGCGAATTTGAAGGTTTGGAAGCAGAATATGCGGAGAAGTTTGAGCTCAGTAAATCTTCCTACTTGGAAATGCTGGATGCGATAGAGCAAGGTGATGAAGGGAGGGAAACAGAAATTCGCGAGGAAATCTCAGTTTTGAAGTCTGAGCAGGAAAGTATTCGCGAAGTGGTGAAAGAACTGATTGTAACCAATGATCCTGTGGCTGAGACTAGGGATACCGATTATGTATTTATGCGTTTTGTGATGGATAATCTCCCAAATGGTATCATCGGGTTGCTTTTCGCAGTAATTTTCTCAGCTGCGATGTCATCAACAGCTTCCGAGTTAAATGCATTAGGGTCCACAACTACTATAGATTTATATAAGCGTTCGATTAAAAAAGAAGCATCTGACAAGCACTACCTAATGTCATCCAAGCTTTTTACCGCTTTTTGGGGGGTCGGAGCAATACTCTTCGCTACCTATGCATCTTTGTTTGAGAACTTAATTCAGGCAGTCAACCTACTTGGTTCACTTTTCTATGGTACCATTCTTGGGATTTTCTTAGTGGCTTTCTTTATGAAGTGGGTGAAAGGGCAGGCAGTATTTATTGCGGCATTACTTTCCCAGGGACTGGTTTTATTTGTGCATTTCAACAATGGAGATGTAATGGACAACAACCTTTGGGATATTGGTTTCCTTTGGTATAATCCTATCGGATGTCTTTCAGTGATGATTTTTGCAGCACTACTTCAGATGATCATTCCTTCCAAAAGCACGAGTCAATCATAATTAGCAAAAGCCTCCGATCTGGAGGCTTTTCTAAGTTAAGTATCTGACATTGAATATCTGATGATCAACTACTTCAATGATTTAATCAATCGTTCATTCAATCCTACATAGTCTGGATTTCCGGCTTCCTCAGCCAAGTCAATAGCTTCCGTCGCAGTTTCTACAGCTTCTGTTTTTTTACCCAAAGCTGCTTCTATCTTTGCCTTCAGATGCATGGTCCAGTATTTCGGATCGGCTTCTACAGACTCATTTATCCAATTGTAAGCTAGATTGATGTCCTTGCCGTTTGTATAATAATAACTGGCTGCAGAATACAATAAGCTGGGGTCTGAAGTATCACCATCAATCACATATTCTTGGATTTGCGCCATCACTAGGGGATCGACTTCTGTTTCTATTCTGAAATCAACTCTTGTATTTTCCCATTTCAATGAAAGATCAGCCCCTGTATCTGTCATATTTGCAAAGCTGATCTCAAAGGTTTCCGCCTTCTTGCTAAGTTTTTCGGGTTTAGCTTTGAATCTGATAAGGTCATCATTTTGCTCGTAACCTATTGCTCCCCACAGTTTGATGTTTTTTGAGAGAATCATCGTCCACTCAGATTTGCCTGGAATAGCATAAAGCGCATATTGACCAGAAGGAATGGTGGTACCGTCGATGATTACATCCGTAGAAAAGGATAGAACCGTGGCGCCATTCGCCCCAGTTCTCCAAATTTGTCCGTAGGGAACAAGCTCTCCAAATATTTTGCGGCCTTTGGTACTAGGTCTGCTGTAGTCCACAGTCACATCCGTCAAGCCGACTTTTTGGGCAATTTTAGCCGATGGAGATGCCTGTGGCATTTGGATTTGCTGCGCAAAAGAAACAGCGCAACAAAGTAAAAAGGCTATTGTTAGAACGGTTTTTTGTTTCATTGAAATTGAAGTTATAATTTGGTTTAGACATACTTAAGCGTAAAATTTGAAAGTATGTTTTGAATTGAGATGCAATTTGAAAGTTTTTATAGAGATAAAACAGAGTGCATACTTCGTTTTTTTTACCAAAATTGAACCTTTTCCCCAGTTTTCCATCCACAATCAATTTCCTTCGTATAGAACAGTATGAGTTTAGCTATTATTTGTCCCGGTAAGAATCCGGATGTTTGGATTGAGCAATTCAATAAGCTCGATTCTGAACTTTCCATTGAAGTCTACCCAGAAATTACCAATCCTGAAAAAGTCGAATTTGTCTTTCTTTGGCAACATCCTGAAGGAATTCTTTCTGACTTTCCAAATTTAAAACTGATCAGCTCCATGGGAGCGGGCGTGGATCATATTTTGCGCGATAAATCGATTCCAAAGGATATACCAATTGTGAGAATTGTTGATGATAAACTTACCTTTTCAATGACTAATTACGTGGTGATGGCTGTTTTGAATTACCACAGGCAGATTTCTCGCTACCAGATGAACCAAACACGAAAAGTCTGGGATATGAGTACTCCAGAATTGGATGTGTCTATAGGCGTTATGGGGGTTGGGGCTTTAGGTAAGGATGTAATGGATAAGTTAAGTATTATGGGCTTTCCAGTAGCTGGTTTTGGTTTTTCCGAAAAAACTGATTTCGAATATCCATATTATACCAAAGACCAGTTAGATGAGTTTTTAAAAGAAGTTAATGTGTTAGTCTGCCTTCTTCCATTGACGCCGGATACGGAGAATATTCTCAATGCTGAGCTTTTTGAAAAATGCAATCCCAATACCTACCTCATAAATGTGGCAAGAGGAAGACACTTGGTTGAAGAAGATTTGACAAAAGCCTTGGAAAATGGCCAGCTTTCAGGAGCTATGCTTGATGTGTATCGAGAAGAGCCATTGCCTGAGAATCATCCGTTTTGGGAAAACTGGAAAATAACAATGACTCCGCACATTGCTAGTGTAACTAACCCACAGGCAGCAGCACCGCAAGTGATAGAAAACATAAAGAGAATCCGTGAAAACAAGGAATTGATTAATGTCGTTGATCGCACTCGAGGTTATTAATTACTAGGATTATCCGCAAGGATGCCAGTAATCTAGATTCATTGCTTATCAGACTTGAAGACCGAACTGGCCTCAATTCTAAGTTTAACATATCATACTTTGCATTTAGCATCCTACTGGTAGAAAAGCGGATATACATATTAATTATTCAGAGAGTAAAAAAACAAATAAAATGGATCAGACTTTTAAGATATTGTGCCCTACAGATTTTTCAGAATGCTCTTTGAATGCTATCGAATATGCAACGAGATTGGGAGAAAAGTACAAGGCGGATCTGATTCTATTTCATGTGCTCAATCGGGAGGATTATCAAAAACTGTCACCGTCAGATACTGATGGGAAACATCAGATGGATTTTGTTTTAGAAAAACTTCAGAATTTGCAAAAAGCAGTTAATAAGGAAGGAATAAACAAGGGGTTGCGTAGCTGTACTTCTGTCGTGAGGGAAGGCAACATCGTCAAGGAAACCCTCAATTATGCTACAGAAATTAATACGAGCTTAATTTTGGTAGGCACGGAAGGTGTTAATGATTTTAGAGAAAATATTATAGGTTCTCGAGCAAGTAGGATAGTGGAGCAGTCACAATGGGATATACTAGTGGTCCCTAGGAAGGTGTTTTTCAAAGCGCCCAGAAAACTTGTCTATGCTAGTGATTACCTAGAAGAGGATAAAATTGCAATTCAAAAGGTTGTTGAATTTGCACGGTTTTTTGATTCTGAGATAGATATAGTCCATGTCAGCGGTACGCATAAAGCATTGGATAAGTCACTGCACGAGACAATGGTGGAAGAGATTGAGCCATTCATTAAATACGATAAAGTCAATTTTGTCTTAAAATCCTTCCGCGATGATATTGCCTTGGGATTGGAAAATTACCTGCAAACTGCTAAAGGTGACATGCTGGTGACTTTGAGTGAAAAGAAGTCATTTTTCGATCAGATTTTTTCAAAAAGTCTTTCAAAAAAAATGGCCTATTTTATCAATAAGCCACTTTGGGTGATAAAGTCTGCTTAGGCTTTCCAATTAGGTACATTTCGCGAGTTAGTCATTATGATTATCTGCAAAGATGCCAATCACCTTGGATTCTTTGCCTATCTAGGAGGAAGGTCGATGACTCCCGCACTGGCGGGACAGGCTGAAGCAGCCTCAATTCTTAAGTTTAACATATCCATTGTTGATTTTGACTCCATACTGGGACAATAGCGGATATACCTATTAGTCAGTTAACCTTTCTTGCCACTGAAGAATCCTTTCAAATAGTTGCCGAATTCTTTTCGTGTGTGTGCGTTATTGAAAACAGAACCTAAGGTGTTCAAGAAATGGTTAAAAGTCATTTCCTTTTTTTGAGCTGGTGCTAACGGCTCTTCATTCGTTTTAGAACCTATTTTTGGAAGTTCGGAGCTTTCTTTAGACGGATTAGCATTTGGAATAGAAGTTCCGGTTGGTTTGTAGCCAATCAGATCATCGGCTTTTTCAAAGCTTTTCTTTGACTTGGCTTGATATCCCAATTTCTCTTCTACCAATCCTTTGTTGTTGTGAGAAACAGCATCTTCAGGATCTAGTTCTATAGCTTTTTCATAATCTGCTATTGCTCCTTCCAAATCGCCGATTCTGTCTTTTAAATAGGCACGACTACTGTATCGATAGGGATTTTTAGGATCAAGATTAGCAGCCCTGTCAAGTTCGGATAGTGCTTCTTTATTTCGTTTAAGTAAATGCAAAACTACGGCCCTATCTGAGATGAAATCGGTGTTGTAAGGCTCCAATGATGTTATCAAATCAAATTCAACCAAGGCTTCTTCAATTTTTCCCATTCGGGAGAGGATTCTTCCTCTGTTCAAATGAAGCTGTGGATGATTAGGCGTTTCCTTGACCAATCCATTGAAAATGGACAATGCTTCCTCAAACTTCCCTGATTTATATAATTCTATTCCTTTTTCGAAGCTCATGATTTCTTATTTAACTGCAGATTGCGCGGAGGTTTCGCAGAGGGTGCAAATTGTTATTAATGATCAAACTTCTTACGATCAATCAATTTTCCCTTATATTTTATAACTTAAAACTTTAACACCTTTCAAACTTCCACCCTTTCCACTTTCCAACTATCTACACCTTTAAATACAAAGTTAACGCCTGAATAGTTTACCAAAGAATCTTTCTTAGGTTTTTGCACGCAAATGGATAGGCCTGTTATCTTTAAGGCTTGAGATTACTTCTGATTTATGCCCCAACAACCACAAGCTGTACTTAAAGAACTGAAAGCGAAAAAGTTTGCTCCAATTTACTTTTTGGATGGTGAGGAACCGTTCTTTATTGATCAGATTACCGACTACATTGAAAAGAATGCAATTGCTGAGCATGAGCGTGGTTTTAATCAAGTGGTGCTCTACGGAAAAGATTCAAATGTGGGTTTGATCCTCAATAATGCGCGGAAATTCCCGATGATGGCTGATCGGCAAGTCGTGATTATCAAGGAGGCTCAAAGCTTGTCAGACCTGACCAAAGAGGAATCACAAAAACTGCTGATTAGCTACGTACAAAATCCACTACCAAGTACGATTCTGGTATTTGCTCACAAGTATAAAAAGTTGGATGGCAGATCTGCCTTATACAAAGAACTTGATAAGAAAGCGGTATATGTGCGGTCAGAAAAGGTCAAAGATTATAAATTGACTGATTGGATTGAAGGCTATATCAAAGAGACTGAACACTCAATAGATAAACGTTCAGCACAACTTTTATCTGATTCTATTGGGAATAACCTGGAAGTGCTTTCCAATGAAATAGGGAAGATGCTGATTAATTTTCGCGAACCCACAAAAATCACTAACGAGCACATTTCCAAGTATATCGGTATAAATAAAGACTACAATAACTTTGAATTTTTAAATGCAATTGGGTTTAAAGATGTGGTGAAAGCAAATAAAATCATACACTACTTCATCCAAAACCCTAAAGCAAATCCAGTGATTCCTATGTTTTCACTGTTGTTTAACTACTTCACCAGAATTGCTTTGATTCACCAAGCCAAGAGAAATGGAGCGGGCGAACAGCAATTAGCCAGCCTTTTAGGGCTTCCTCCATTTGTGGTTAAAGAATATTTAGTAGCGTCCAGAAACTACAATTTGGGCAAGGTAATTGATGTGTTCGCATACATCAAAGAGGCTGATCTTCGTTTTAAAGGAGTTGACTCCGGAAGTATGAGCGAAGCCGAAAACCTCCGCGAGCTTGTTTACAAGATTTTGCATTGATTATCTAAGCCACACTATGAAATCGAGTATCTCGTGGATGTCACGGAATGACATGATTTTCACTTTTCGAGATTTCGTCTGGCTCTACTAAATAAAATACAAACAGATGAAATATCACCTTGTGCTCCTTGCGAGCCTTGGACTTAGTATGGAGGCGTATTCCCAGTCTAGCCTCTATCAGACCAGTCCTCAGCAGAAGCTAGATCACAATCTAGCCCTTTTTGATAAGCAGCTTTTTTCTGCAAGTATTTATGATAATACCAGACTGCTTGAAAAACCAGTAAACTCTGGGCAAGCAAAAGCTGCAGAACTAAATCGAGCCATGTCGGCACTTCAAATAGAAAGTCCTGACGGTCCTGGTTTAATGAAAAGCTACATTTACGATCACGGAAACGACCCCTCGGTGACTACTGCGGGATTATATTTGGGAGATCATTTTTTCTTTAAAAGGAATTTCGCGGAGGCTATCGATAGCTACAAACTGGTTGATGTAGAAAAGTTACCATTGGAGCAACAAGCGGAAGTACTATTTAAGCAGGGATATTCTCATTTTCAGTTGAATCAATACGCAGAAGCTGCTCCATATTTTGATAAAGGAAAAGCATTAAATCAACAGGCGAGTTTTGACTCCTACTATTACAGTGGTTTTATCGCAATGGAAAATGGGAATACTGGAAAAGCAATTGCTGACCTTCAAACAGCTTCACAGTCCCCATATTACGCCAATAAGGTTCCCTATCTACTGGCAGCACTGTATTATAAGCAAGGCAGCTATGATCAGTTGATCAGTTATGCAGAGCCTAAGTTGACGAATGGTCAGAATTTGGAGAAAAAGGATTTGATCTATTTATATCTTGCTGAAGCGTATTATGCAAAGAAAAATTTCCCAAAGGCTGCCGAAAACTATGACGCTTTCATTAATTCTCGTCCTAGCGAGGAACTAGGAAGAAATGAAATTTATAAAGCTGGAATTTCGCAGTTTGAAATCAAAAACTATCAACGTGCGACGGATTATCTGAAAGTGTCCGCGTCTTCTACAGATGAGATTGGCCAAGCATCAAGTTATTACTTGGCCCATTCCTATTTAAAGTTGGAGAATTATCAATTTGCCTCTACTAGTTTTCAGTCAGCTGCGAAGTCTGATTTTAATTCTACTATCAAAGAAGAGTCAATTTTTAACTATGCTAAAGTGAACTTGCAGAAAGGAAGTTTCCAGGATGCAATTACAGCATTAGATGAATATGTAGACAATTACCCTTCGGGAAAATACAGAGCAGAAGCAGAGAATTTACTATCTGAAGCACTTGTAAATACTAACGATTATTTACGTGCCATTGATCAGATGGACAGAATTACCAATAAGTCTCCAAGAATACAGGAGGCTTATCAGAAAGTGGCTTTTTATCAGGCAATGGTTTACTACCGTGATCAGAAATGGAACCCAGCGTTGGCATATTTAGATAAGTCATTGAAGTTTCCAGTTGATAAAAACCTAGTGTTGGACTCTTACTTCTGGAAAGGGGAAATCAGTTCTGCAGCTGATAATTTACCGCAGGCTATCAAGTCCTACGAGCAGGTGCTTAGCAATCGTCCTTCTGGAAATAATGGCACTGTCGCTAAAACCTATTATGGACTTGGTTACGCTTATTTCAACACCCAGCAATATTCAAAGGCGGAAGATCAATTCAGGAGATTTACAGAGAACAGACAGATCATTGCTAATAAACAGCAATACGATGATGCACTTTTGAGATTGGGGGATTGCTATTACGTACAGAAGAGGTTTGGTGAAGCCGCCTCTACTTTCCAACGGGCCATTAATGAGGGGAATTCAGGTGTGGATTATGCTTATTACAGATTGGCAGTTGTTCAGAATTTCCAATCCAGAAATCAGGAAGCGTTAGGACAATTGGATGTCTTGATTTCTCGCTATCCAAATAGTCTTTATTACGAAGATGCATTATTCCAGAGAGGGCAGATTTACATGGAAGAGACGAGCTACCAAGCTGCTTCTGTGTCATTCTCTGATTTATTAAGTTCCAAGCCGAATAGTCCATTTGTCCCTTTTGCTTTGGAAGGCAGAGCTGTAGCAAATTTCTCGCTTCAGAATTACGATCAGACGATTAAGGATTACAGTACGATCCTGAATAACCATCCAAATTCAGAAAATGCAGAAACTGCTTTAAAAGGCCTTCAGGAAACCTTAGCACTTCAAGGTAGATCTGGTGAATTTTCAGATTATTTGACAAAGTATAAAGGTGCAAATCCAAGTAATGGAAGTGTTCAGTCATTAGAGTTCGAAGCTGCGAAAGGTACTTATTTCGATAAAAACTATTCTCAGGCTATTCGAGGATTTGAAAATTACCTGAAAAGCTATCCGCAGTCAGCTCAGCGTGCAGATGCACTTTATTTCTTAGGAGATAGTTATATGCAAGTAGGAGATACAGAGAAGGCTCTTGCTCAATTTAAAACCTTGGAAAATGAGCCAGCTTCGCCACAGAGACTTCGAGCTATGCAAAAGATAGGTGTGATAGAATTGGAAAGAGGAAACTTTGCGCAAGCGATTCCTTACCTCGAAACTTCAGTTCAGAATGCCCGCAGCAAACCAGAAGAAGCAGAAGCGGTTCAAGGTTTGATGATTGCGAATTTTGAAACTAGAAAATATCAACAGGCAATCACACAAGCTGAGCGATTGGCGACTTTAGATGGAGTGATTCCAGAATCTTCACCTAAGGCATTGCTGATCAAAGCGAAATCTCAGAATGCATTGAATCAGAAACCTCAAGCTGAGTTAACGCTGACTGCTTTGGTAGCTGATTATAAAACCGAGCAAGGTGCTGAAGGGCTTTATTTGCTGGCATTAGCTTCACAGGAAAAAGGTGAAATAACGCAGTCGAATGAGTTGATATTTGATCAGTCTGGCCCATTTGTCAATTACGATTACTGGTATGGGAGGATCTTCCTACTCTTGGCAGATAACTATGTGAAAAGTGGGGAGGAGTTCCAAGCGAAAGCAACTCTGGAATCAATCGTAGAGAATTCTACCAATGCAGAAATTAAAGAAATGGCTCAATCCAAACTTCAAACTCTTAAGTAAACCATGAAAAAGTTAGCGAAAACTATCCTTTTGACAGGGATTATCGGTTTGACATCCGGATGGGCTATGGCTCAAACACAGCAACGTGGAGCTGTAACTGACCAGGAATTTGTGATCAGAAAAGACCGTGTACTCACAGTGCCAGTGCAGCCTAGGATGTATGAAAAGCTTCCAGTCTTGCCTAAGCCAACAGGTTTAAGCGAGTATAATTATTTGGTGACCAGCTACCCTTTAAATCTGAAACCTTTGGAATTGAAGGCCGAACCTTCACAAAAAGTGTATACGCCAGAGAGACTGGACTTGTATCAAGGATACATTAAAGCCGGGTATGGTAATTTTGCTTCTCCACTTTTGGAGGCAAGGTATATGGGAACTGACATTACTGACTTCAATTATTCATTACAGCTCAACCACCAGAGTTTTGGGAAAGGGCCGGTTTTGGCTGAGGAGTCTAAAGAGGCACATACCAATTTGGGTTTTGATGGTAGCTATTTCACCGATCTTTTTGAGGTTTTTGGAGGGCTGAGCTGGAATCAGGATAGCTATCAATTTTATGGATTAGACCCAAATTATTTGACGGATGAGACTGGGCAATTTAAAGGCTTTGATGGAAATGTCCTGCATGCAGTTGAAGCGAAAGCAGGTATCAGGGAATTAGAAAAAGTTGGCCCGATTTCATATGAAGCCCAATTGAGTTTTAGAAACTTTACTGATAGCTATATGGTGAAGGAAAACCAGTTTGGTGCAGAGGGAAGTTTGACCTTTAGACCTACAGAAGATTGGGCAGGGAAAGTGGGATTATCCTATTTTTCTACGAGTCCTGAAGATGTAAACTATTCTTTGAAAAGAACCTATTTTGCTGTTCGACCTACCATTTCCTATAAATACGAAGCATTTAACTTTACAGCAGGATTGAATCTAGTTTCAGAAAATGATTCTTTGGAAGATAAATCAAGTGATTTTCATGTGTTTCCTATATTGAAAGCGAATTACCAGTTTGCTGAGGAATTTGGCTTTTTTGCGGAATTCTCCGGAGATGTTCAGAGAAATACTTACTACAGTTTTGTAAGTGAAAACCCTTATTTGGGACCAAGTGATCAATTGCTTAATACCATCCAGAATTACAAGGTAGAAGGAGGAATAGAAGGTCAGTTTGGCGGAGCATTTAGCTATCGTGGCGCGATCAATATGAGTCGTTACAATCAGATGCACTTCTTTGTGAATAACTATACTAACAACCTTGTGACAACTGATTCAGCAAGGTTCAGTCTGGTGTATGATGACAAGACTACAGTTTTCAATATCAATGCAGAATTGGGTTATAAATTCTCAGACATGTATTCTCTGAATAGTAGATTGGATCTCTATCAATACGATTTAAGTACACAGGCTGAAGCTTGGAGTAGACCTGTTTGGGAATTAAGAGTCAATAATCAATTCACTCCGATTCAGCGGTTAATAGTTCAGGCGAATTTGAATTTAATGGGCGGGATCAAAGCTCGTGGTCATGATATGAGTGATATTTTTGGAGAAAGTGGACCTTTCGAAGTAGTGAAATTGAAGACCATCGCTGATCTGCAACTAAAAGCAGATTACGGAATTACTGATAGAATTTCAATTTTTGCCGAAGGCAACAACCTACTTAATGGTAAAAATATGCGGTGGTTAAACTATCCTACAAGAGGAATTCAGTTTATTGGTGGAGCTTCTTTTAAATTCTAAGATTTGTTTAAGGCTTTGGGTTGGGGTTTAGGCTCATTTCGTTTAGTTTCGTAACATTCCCCGATAGAGATGACTGATAAAACTACAGGTAATAAGCATTGGACAGATCCAAAAGACTATGGGCTTCCTTATGTAGAAGTTGTGCCTTTGACTCAAACTGAGGCAGCTAAGAAAAGAGGAAGAAGTTATAGCTCCAGTTGATGTAAGTGAAGTTAAAAAGAGAACAATACAATCTGTAAAACCTTCTTTTGTCGAAGCAGAAAAAGTCTCTAAACCTGAGCAAAAAGCACAAAAAGTAGAGCAAAAGAAATCCAATAATTCCTGGGTTTGGATCGCAGCTCTTTTAGCTTTGGCAGTAGTTGTAGTTATTATCTGGCAAATGAATAAATCTGTAATGCCAGTTTCAGAATCTAAAGAGGTAGTGGCTCAATCAAGGGAAGCTGCTGCAGGGGAAGAAAAAGATGAAGTTGCCATCAATTCTACCCCAACTGAGGAATTACAAATAATTGATAATCAACAAACTATTTCAGATTCTATAACTTCTGTTTCGACTGTCGCAGAATCAGTCCAAACTGGTACAACTATTGCGTCAGAGGTATCAGGAACTTTGGTTCGAGTTGAAGAAAAAGCTGATCGACCTCAATTCTATATTATCGTAGGAAGCCTCCCAAATGAGGCTTTAGCTTTGGAAGAAGCAGAGAAATATAAGAGCAGAGCAGAGACAGTTTATCTGATTACGCCATACCAAGATGTCACAAACTATCGTTTGGCTATAGGAACTTCAAGAGGCTGGACAGCCATTAATGAGGAGTTAGCTCGAGTTAAAGATCAGTACACAGAGGATTTATGGATTTTGAAATATTAATATGATTCTACTTCAAACGCTCTCTACAGATACACTTTCTGCAGCAGATAGCCTGGCGATGGGTGCCACCAATACTGATATAGGACTTCTTGACCTTTTAATCAAAGGCGGTTACATGATGGTTCCGCTTTACTTATTGTTCATTCTTGCGATTTTCATTTTTGTCGAGCGATTAATCACCCTCAATAAAGCATCCAAAACGTCTACTCATTTGATGGATCAGGTGCGAGTGCTCGTGCAAAGTGGCCAAACTGAAAAAGCCAAAATTCTTTGTGCTGGTGAACATACTCCGGTAGCAAATATGATAGCAAAAGGAGTGGAGAGAATTGGTTCTCCATTGAAAAATATCGAAGTAGCTATTGAAAATGTTGGTAAAATCGAGATTTATAAATTGGAGAAAAATTTGAATCTCTTAGCCACTGTATCAGGTGCAGCTCCTATGATTGGATTTTTAGGGACGGTTGCTGGTATGATTCAAGCATTTATAGCGATAGCACAGGAAGAAGGAATGGTTTCTCCTAAGCTTCTTTCCGAAGGTATCTATGAAGCTATGATCACTACTGCTGCAGGTTTGGTGGTAGGTATTGTTGCTTACTTAGGTTATAATTTTCTAGTATCGAAAGTGTCGAAGCTTGTCCATAACATGGAATATTCTTCAATAGAATTTATTGATTTGCTTCAAGACTAATTACTATGGGACTTCAAGCTAAAAATAAAGTAGATCCAGCATTTAGCATGTCATCAATGACAGACATTATTTTCCTGTTGTTGATCTTCTTTATGCTTACATCCTCCTTCATCACGCCTTCTGGCTTACCTGTCAATTTGCCTTCTAGCGAGACTTCAGACATCGTAATGCAGGAAGTTACCGTTACAGTTACTAAGGATCTTAAATATTCAGTTAACGATCGAATCGTACCGAGGGAACAAATTAAGGGAGAATTGACTTCTTTACTTAAGGATAAGAAAGGTCAGGTCGTGTTGCACATAGACAAAGATGTACCAGTTGAGTACCTTGTGGAGATCGGAGGAATTGCAGGCAGGATTAGAAGCAAATGTTTCAATAGCAACAAAACCATTCTAAAGCAATGGAATACTGGAATGCAGATAAAATAGAGAGTGAAAGCAAAAAGAAATCGTGGATAATCACTATTATCTTCAACGTGTTGCTTTTGATTGCGCTCTATTTTATTGTGGTCTGGAAGCAGCCCGTTCCACCCTTGCCAACTTTTGGTTTGGAATTGAACCTAGGATTTACACCGACCGGTTCAGGTGAAAGAAATAGTCCTGCACCACCATCTGAAACTCCAACACCAGTAGTAGAAGATGCTGCTTCAGGCCAAGTCGCTGAAGTGGTAACTCAACCAGCTACACCTCCCCCAAGTCCAAAAACTGAAACGGCTAAGCCTACAGCTCAGCCAAAACCTTCTGTGAATAAGGCTGTCACTACGAAGCCTTCTCCGATCAGAGGAGAGGAGAAAGCTACAGAACAAACTAAAAAACCTGAGCCAGTTAAGAAAGAAGTGGCTAAACCGGTGGAAACTCCAGCAAAAGCTGAAGAAAAAGAAACTGTGCAAAAAGCTCCTGAAAAACCAAAAATCGATCAAAGAGCAATCTTTGGTGCAGGTGGGACTTCAGGTAAAGGAACTACTCCAGCTTCTGGTGGAGCTCAAGGAACATCTAAGGAAAAAGGTGATGAGGGGGATCCGAAAGGAACTGTTGACGGAAGAGCAATCATGGGTGTTGGGTCTGGAAAAGGAGCTAACTCTGGTGATGGTTACAGCTTAGATCTTGCAGGATGGGATTTCGCACAGCGACCTAATATTAATGATAGAGTATCTACACGAAATGGTAGAATTGTTTTTAAAATTACCATTGACGATTTGGGTAGAGTAGTGCAGGCAGTTCCCTTGGAATACAATGTTTCCAATGATGTACTTGCTTATTACCGTCAGGTAGTCAACCAGATCTCTTTCAAAAAACAAGGTGGAGCTGCAGCTGAGTTCTCCACTGGGAAAATCACGTTTGTTATTAAGGTTGATTAAGCAATGAATTACCAGGTAGACGCTGGATTACTTGTTTAACTCCCTTCCTATGTTTCAGAGAGTGGGAGCATCTGCTTTCAGAAAGGATCTAAGGAGTACAATTGCACTTTGTGATCACCTAGGAAATCCCGAAAAGAAATTCAAATCAATTCACGTAGCAGGTACAAATGGGAAAGGAAGTTCCTCCCATAGTTTAGCAGCAATTTTTCAAAGCGCTGGTTATAAAACCGGACTTTATACTTCACCCCATCTCAAATCTTTCACTGAGCGAATCAGAATTAATGGACAGGAAATAAGCCCTGAGCTAGTTGTTCGGTTTGTGGAAGAAAACAAGAGCTTTCTAGATGAACTCAAACCAAGCTTTTTCGAAATGACAGTTGGAATGGCATTCTGGCATTTTGCAGAGCAGGAAGTAGATATTGCAATCATAGAGGTCGGTATGGGCGGGAATTTCGATAGTACGAATATTATCACTCCAGAACTTTCTTTGATCACCAATATAGGTTATGATCATGTGCAGTTCCTCGGAGATACCTTGCCTTTGATTGCAGGAGAGAAAGCTGGAATTATTAAGAAGGACGTTCCTGTGGTGATCAGCGAAACCCATGAAGAAACGAAAGCTGTTTTCTTGGAAAAAGCCAAGACGATGAATGCACCCATCACTTTTGCGGATCAAAATTGGAAAGCTAGTAAAGAGTCGGAAGAAGACGGCAAGGCGATTTTCAGCATCCAATCATTCAATCAATCAGAGGAATTAAAGTGGTCTGTGAAGACACAGACCACGGCACTGGGAGAAGAAACGATTGATCTGTTTTTTGGGCTTAATGGGAATTATCAGAAGTACAATCTGCCGGGAATTCTTGAATCCGTAGCTCAAATGAGGCAAATGGGCTGGAATTTGCCAATTGAGGCAGTTTTGGAAGGCTTGAAAAATGTCACACAATTAACTGGCTTGAAGGGCAGATGGCAGACGTTGTCCTTCAATCCAACAGTGATTTGTGATACTGGACACAATGAAGCAGGATTTCGAGAAATTCTTTCCCAATTAGAAACTTACACTTTTGAACAGTTATGGTTTGTCATTGGGATGGTTCAGGATAAAGATATATCCAAAGTGTTATCCATGCTTCCAAAATCGGCAAACTATGTCTTTTGCGAAGCTAAACTCCCAAGAGCGTTACCTGCCTATCAATTAGCTGAAATGGCAGCTCCTTTGGGCTTGACAGGTGAAACTATTCCTGATATAAATGAAGCTTTAGCATTTGCGAGAAAAAATGCAGCGGAAGATGACTTGATTTTTGTAGGAGGGAGTACTTTTGTGGTTGCAGAAATCGAAGAGCTTTAGATGAGTAGAAAAAAACTGGTTCGCTTCCAAGAAAACGAGGAGAACCCAAATGTAATCCAGGCTGGTAAGCCAATTTTTGAAACGATCAAAGGAAACTGGAATGAAGTACAGTTTCAAAATCCGAATCCTATTGTAGTTGAACTTGCCTGTGGTAGGGGTGAGTTTACCGTGGGATTGGCCCGTAATTTCCCTAATCAAAATTTTATTGGTGTAGATATCAAAGGAAGTAGAATCTGGAAGGGCAGTTCGACAGCTACTAAAGAGGGGATTCACAATGTGGCATTTCTAAGAACCCAGATTGAACTTCTCGAAAAGTACTTCGCTGCAGATGAGATTTCTGAGCTTTGGATTACTTTCCCAGATCCATTTCCTCGGGATGGGGATGAAAAGCGTAGATTGACATCTCCGCGTTTTTTGGATATGTATAAGCCTATGTTAAAGAAGGATGGCTTTTTGCACTTCAAAACTGACAATACGGATCTATTTAATTACTCATTGGAGCTATTCCAGTCCAGAGAAGATATAGAGGTTATTGGTTTTACGCATGATTTCTATCAATCAGAGTGGAAGGACGATCACTTTGGAATTCAGACCCGCTACGAAAAAATGTTTTCTGACAAAGGAGAAAAAATCAAATATCTAAAGTGTAGGTTTATTTGAGATTGAATAATTTTCTCAGACTTGCGCAGGCAAATTTCTTGGATTAAAAAAGGGATAATCAGCTACCTTTTACAGCGTTGATCTGTATGAAGAGATGAGCGTTATCCGTCTAATGTTTCAATTTTTCACAATAACTCATGAGCAAAAAGAAGCATTTGGTAGTTCTAAGTGGTGCAGGGATTTCTGCAGAGAGTGGCATCAAGACTTTTCGGGATTCTGGTGGACTTTGGGAGGGTCATGACGTGATGGAGGTGGCTTCACCTGAGGGGTGGAGAAGAAATCGCATGCTTGTACAAGATTTTTACAACCAACGCAGAAAACAGCTTTTGGAATGTGAACCGAACCTAGCTCATTTCACCCTAGCAAAATTAGAACAGGAGTATGATGTATCGATCATCACTCAGAATGTGGATGACCTGCATGAGCGCGCTGGATCCACAAAGGTTGTTCATCTTCATGGGGAGTTGAAGAAAGCTCAGAGTACTGTGGATCCAACATTGGTTTATGACTTGGATCACTGGGAGATCAAAGAAGGGGATAAATGCGAGCGTGGAAGTCAATTGAGGCCATTTATAGTTTGGTTTGGGGAGCAAGTACCTTTGATGGAGGAGGCGAAGAGAATTGCTTCCAGTGCAGATATTTTCGTGGTGATAGGAACTTCACTACAAGTCTATCCAGCTGCAGGACTGGTTGATTTTGTTCCTTCACACAGCAAGGTGTTTTTGATCGACACCACTAATCCGGGGGTTCGCCTGGATAAAAAAGTTGTTTATATCTTGGAAAATGCGACTTCCGGCATAATTACCCTTGAAAATATGCTAAAGTCTGAAATTTAATTTTTGTTCAGGAAGGAAAACCTATAAATTGAAGAATAAACTTTTACCTATGGCACCTAAAAAGAATTCTTGGCCAGTATTTCAATTTGAAGAAAATAAAGATACCATTTACCTGTTGCATCAATGGACGCAGATAGTAGGTAAGGTTAGACTGAAAAAATCTCCCTGGCAAAATCATTCCTGGCATGTTTCTTTATATGTTGATGCTCAGGGATTGACAACGGGGAATATTCCTTATGAGGGTGGGGTGTTTGAGATTAAGTTTGATTTCATTCATCATGAGTTGAGGTTGAAAACCAGTAATGGTACCCGTGATCGCTTTGCGCTTGGAGGACAGACTGTTGCAAGTTTTTATGAGCAGCTGATGGAAAAATTGAAGTTTTTGGGGATTGATGTAAAAATACATGAAAGTCCCAATGAAATTCCGGATCCAATTCCATTTCCCAAAAACAAGAAAAGAATCATGTACCAAGCAAATACAGCCCAAAGTCTTTGGAAAGTGTTGGTACATATTCAAAACGTTTTTGGCTTTTTTAGAACGAAATTCACAGGAAAAAATAGCCCTATTCATTTCTTCTGGGGATCTTTTGATTTAGCCTATACACGTTTTTCTGGAAATAAAGGACCGGAATTTAAAGGTCAGGTTCCAAATATTCCTGCTTCCGTCATGCAGGAAGCGTATTCACATGAAGTGTTTAGCGTTGGGTTTTGGCCTGGTAGCGAAGCCTTCAAAACTCCGGTTTTCTACGCCTACAGTTATCCAAATTATGATGACTTCAAGGATGCTAAAATATCTCCAGAGAAAGCGTATTGGAACAACGACATGGGTGAGTTTATGCTGACCTACGAAGATGTGCAGAAGTCTGCAGACCCGACTAAGATGCTTCTTGAATTTCTGCAGAGTACTTACGAAGCTGCGGCTAAATGTGGGAATTGGAACCGTGAAGATCTTGATTGTGATTTCTCGCATATGGGAAAGAAGTGAAGGCAAAGCCGGTTTTCCATGGTTTGGTTGAAACCATGGAAAATTAAAGATTACAAATCTTTATCGATCAAAAGTTCTTTTTACTATGACCAAGAAAATCAAAGTTTTATTATCTGTTTTGGTTTTCTGGGCTGCTCTATTTATTGCTTGGGAATGGTGGCATAGCTTCCCTAAAGTCCGAGTAATATCAAATACGCAGGTAAATACCGTCCAAGATGGAGTAGATTCGATTTTAAAGTCAGCGATGTTGACCTATTTGCTGCCTAGTATATCTGGCGCAATAGTCAAAGATGGCAAGGTTATTTACTTGAATGCTTTCGGTTTTGAAAATCTGGAAACAAAGGATTCCCTTACTGTGGACAGTAGGGTTTTAGTTGCTTCCATATCTAAAATCTTTATTGCCTTAAGCGTCGCGAGTTCATTTAAGGATAGAGGAATCCGGCCTTCTGATTCTTTATATGCTATAGAATTAGGGCCAAGTCTAAATTTCTCACCTCTCGGCAGTATTCGAATAGATCATCTTTTATCTCATCAGTCTGGTATCCGAGATAAAACCTTTTCTGAGAAAATTCTTTCTTTTTCAAAATCCCAAAATTTAAATGAGTGGGGGGTAGAATTTATCTCGAATCTGGCGACCTATCATTCTGATTCTAGCAACTATAATTATGCAGATTCTAATTACGACTTATTAGGTTTTTTGCTCACAGCTAATGATGCTACTGATTTGGATTCATTTGTGAAATCTCATGTGTTTGAGCCTTCCGGGATGACAAACTCTGAATTTGTGAGTGAATGGCCAATGAAAGAGAAAGGTCTAACTGGTTATCAGAAGACCTTCATCTGGAAAAGAATTGAGCCAAAAAGGATTAGCTTCCCCGTACTTCCTTCACCATCCTCAGGTTTGGTCACTACAACCAAGGATATGAGTATGGCAATGGTTCAACTACTTAGGGGTGAAAATGGTGCCTATCAAAAAGCTCTTGACTGGCTTATAATTGAAGACGACGACGTACCCTTGGGTTTTCAGAAAACGCAAATCAATGGAAGTGAATGGATAGGACATTTTGGGGGCCAAGCGGGTTATTCCAGTCTTTTGTTTTATTCTAAAGAAACAAAAACGGCCATTTTTTTATTTGCAAACTCCCGTGATAAATCTGATTTCAGAATTGAAATCGCGAATCAAGTCATCTCATACCTTTCTCCATGAAACTATCTTTTCCACACCCCATCATCATTCTCCTAGGTTTTATTATTCTAGCAGCATTATCAAGCTACTTTATTCAATCAGGAAGCTACGAACGGGTTTTAGATCTGGAGTCAGGAAGAGAAATAATTGTACCCGGTAGTTTTCATAGTATTGAAGATCGAAATGCGAGTATTTACGATATCGCACTTTCGATACCAGAAGGAATCATCCTTGGTGCAGATGTTGTAGTCTTGATCTTGCTTATTGGAGGCGCTTTTTATGTGATAGAAAAGACAGGGGCGCTTCAGGAGGGAATTACTGCGCTGATTTATCAATTCAGGAATAGGCAGTATTTGTTACTGTATATAATTGGGTTAATTTTTGCCTTTTGCGGAGCAACAATTGCGATGCAGGAGGAACTCATTGCTTTAGCTCCAATTTTAATTCTTCTCGCTAAGAAAATCAATTATGATGTGAGGGCGATTGTGGCCATAGCACTTGGTTCTGCGCTAGTAGGAGCCAGTTTTTCTCCAGTCAATCCTTTTGGGTCCTTACTGTCCCAAACGATAGCTGAACTCGATTTCAATGAGGGATTTGCCTATCGAATGGTTTTTCTCATTTTAGCAATTTTGATTTGGTGTGGTTATCACATCAAGTATGGCAAACTCAAAACTCCCTCCGAAGAGGCTATTAAGTTAAAGCCTGCAAAAATATCTTTGCAGCATTCAATGATTCTCTTTTTAGCTTTTGGAGGTGTAGTAGTTATGGCTTGGGGGATTGTCTACAAAGATTGGGGTTACGAATGAAATGAGTGCTTTGTTTTTTATAGTTGGGATAAGTTGTGGTCTTATTGGCAAAATGGGAATCAACGGTACCGCCAGAGCATACACAGCAGGGTTCGGTGAAATGATTTTTGCAGGAGTGATTGTAGGTTTAGCGCGAAGTGTTTATTTGATTTTGCAAAATACTTCGATCATTGACCCTATTATTCAAGGTATGTTTCAACCACTGGAATCCATGCCAACACAAATTGCAGCGTTGGGCTTGTATCTGAGCCAAGCACTCATACATCTACCTGTTCCTAGTACCTCCGGACAGGCCGTTTTGACTACACCTCTTGCGGTACCACTCATGGATTTGTTGGGCGTTTCCCGGCAAATAGCTGTTCTGACGTATCAGTATCCGGCTGGAGTGATGGATCTAATTGCGCCTACAAATGGAGGTATGATGGCTGTGGTAGCTGCGGCAGGAATTAAATACAATAGCTGGATCAGCTACTTATGGAAAAGTTGGCTACTTCTTATGGCGTTAGGTTTGATTTCAGTTTTTATCGCTCTATTTTGGTTTGCTTAATCAAACAATAAAACCAGGAATAATGGATATAAACGATCATTCCCCGCTTTTACCTTACCAACCTGCAGCCGACCGTTATCATCAGATGAAATATCGTAGATGCGGAAATAGTGGCTTATTATTACCGGAAATCAGCCTAGGCCTGTGGCATAATTTCGGGCATAATGCAGACTTTACACTTGGTCGTTCCATTCTTCGAAGAGCATTTAATCTTGGAATTTGTCACTTTGATTTGGCTAATAATTATGGGCCTCCATTTGGATCTGCTGAGGAAAATTTCGGTAGAATCATGAAAAAAGACTTTTCATCCTTAAGAGATGAATTGGTAATATCATCAAAAGCTGGCTGGGATATGTGGCCAGGTCCCTATGGTAACTTTGGCTCTAAAAAATATTTGGTGGCCAGCTGTGATCAAAGCTTGAGGCGTATGGGGTTGGACTATGTAGATATTTTCTACCACCATAGACCGGATCCAGATACGCCACTTGAAGAAACCATGGGCGCACTTGACCTTTTGGTAAGACAAGGAAAGGCGCTTTATGTAGGTATTTCTCAATATTCTGCAGAAGAAACAGCAAGAGCTTATGAGATTTTGGAAAGACTTGGAACTCCACTTTTAATTCATCAGCCAAGGTATTCTATGATTGATCGCTGGGTTGAAAATGGGTTGATGGATGTTCTGGGTGAAAAAGGAGTAGGAAGTATTGCATTCTCACCTCTAGAGCAAGGGCTTCTTACGGATAAATACCTCAAAGGTATCCCTGAGGATTCCCGTGCTGCTAAAGATGGTAGATATTTAAAAGCAGCGCAGATTTCTGAGGAGAAAATCTCCATGATTTCTAAACTGAATGATATTGCGATTAATAGGGGACAAACGCTGGCTCAAATGGCTATTGCATGGTTACTCAAAGATCAGAGAATCACCTCTGTTTTGGTTGGGGTATCTAAGCCTGAGCAATTAGATGATAATGTCTCAGCGGTTAAGAATTCTTCTTTCAGTCCAGAAGAAGTGACTTCTATCCGTGGAATCTTAGGAGCTTGAAGTCCCGGTTAACATCTCGAAGTGCTTTGATATTGATCGTTTTTGCTCAATTTCTAGGCACTTCGCTTTGGTTTGCAGGAAATGCTGTTGCGCCTGAAATCAGCCTTATCCTTGGAATACCTGAAATTTTAGCAACCATCACTTCTGTGGTACAGCTGGGATTTATCTTGGGTACTTTACTATTTGCAGTTTTTTCTATTCCAGATCGCTTTTCTCCAAGTAGGGTGTTTCTAGTAAGCTCCGTGCTGGCAGCCAGCTTTAATTTATTGATTGTGGTTCTGCCAATGCAACTGACGGTTGTGCTTATTTGTCGCTTTATGGTTGGTTTTTTCCTTGCAGGGATTTACCCTGTAGGAATGAAAATCGCTGCAGATTACTTTCAAAAAGGGTTGGGGGCAGCCCTAGGTTTTCTGGTGGGAGCTCTGGTTTTGGGAACTGCATTTCCTCATCTGTTGAAAGGTCTAGACTTGAATTTTTCTTGGCAACATGTACTTTTATTTACCTCCGTGCTAGCATTGTTGGGCGGCGGAATAGTTGGATTTTTTGTTCCTGAAGGTCCTTTTCATAAAATTAATCCTCAATTTGATATTCGGATTTTACCAAAGCTTTCTAAAATCAAAGCATTAAAAAGTGCAGCTTCTGGGTATTTTGGCCATATGTGGGAGCTCTATACTTTCTGGGCATTTGTGCCTGTACTGATTGGTTTTTTTAGGGGAAATGACACAATGCAAGCAAATGACAGTTTGCTCTCCTTTTTTGTAATAGCAGCAGGTGCATTTTCTTGTGCGCTTGGAGGTATGGTTTCAAATCGAATCGGAAGTTCAAGGGTAGCTCAACTAGCACTAGTTGGATCTGGAGTATGCTGCATTTTGGTGCTTTTTGCCGCTGGATTACCAAGCTGGATTTGGATAGCTTTGCTTTTAATTTGGGGTATATTCATCACAGCTGATTCACCACAGTTTTCGACCTTAGTAGCTCAAAGCGTACCAGCAGAATATAGAGGTACAGCACTTACCCTTGTCAACTCATTGGGTTTTGCACTCTCGGTTATTAGCATTCAATTAGCTGAATACCTCCTAAATTCGTTAAGAATTGATGTGGCGCTTGCACTGCTAGTTATAGGTCCTGTTTCGGGTCTTTTGCTCTTTAGGTTTTATGCTAGTCAAAAGGGAATTGAATAAAATAGTGTATATGTTATGATATTAGGATCTGCTGTTTACATACAACGTTGTTTTTTAGCAATAAAAAAGGAGGCTTTTTTCAAAGCCTCCAGACGTAAGTTACAACCGGACTATCGAACTACGTTTTCTAATGTTGCTAGATAAACCCACTTCTGATCTCTAGAATTTAACCCTTCATTTACAGCTATTCTTTGCTCTTCTGTTTGAGTCATATCCTCATAGGATTGAGCATTAAAAAACTGCATATAATCTTTGTATACATTCATTGTCAAGTGAGTTGATTTAGCTTCTGACCCTAGCGGGAGTGCGGTCCTGAGTAAACTCCAATGCCCCATTAAACCCTGCTCTACAAATTTCTGATGTATAGGCTTGAAAATCTCTGATTCTGCTACCTCATACGTCTCGAAGTTACCTTCCTTTGCTTTCATCAAATCAAAAGAGGCTAAGACGCCGGGTTTCATCTGGAAATTATCGTTTGTCTTTGCTATTTCTCTCATGTAGAGCCTCATTGGCATATCACGCATGCTGAGAGATTCCTGAAACAAATTACTTACTTGAATACTACTTAAATGTGGATAAGCTATTCTGGTATATTCCATCATAGAATGTTCATCTAGTCCATTCATCATTTTCACAGGATCATCGTAATAGGTGACCATAATGTATTGGAAATCTGAGTGATCTCCACCGGATTGCAAAGACCAGAAGTCCCAGCCTTTTATCCTTTTGTCGCTAAGAGCCTGGCGATAAACTTTTTCCATTAAATCTTTAAATTCGATATAGTCAAAGAGTTGATCGTTTTCCACCTTGACAAATTCGAATACCATATATTGTGTTTGTTGAGCCTTGAGACTACTTACCCAAAGCATCCCACAGACGAAGAAAAGTAATAGCTTTTTCATGAATATTTGGGTTTAGGGTTAATTTTGCTTTTGTATAATTTAAATAAATATTTTGAGCCACAAACAAATAATAATAGATAATTTTATGTGAGTCTATTTTTACCAAATATGCTATTATTAATAAAAATACTTTAATGATGAAAATATTTTAATACGTGTGGTAATACATTATTATTTTAACAATTAAATGGTGAAATCGTGTCAGGAATATCAAGAAGATCATGGATAAAAAAAGCCTCTTTTGGTAGTGGCTTAGCTGCATTAGGATCGACTGGACTATTTGGTTCTCTTTCTGCAGAGGAAATCAGAAAATATAATCCTAGACCAATTGATTCAATCGTACGCCTAGGTTCTAATGAGAACCCATATGGGCCTTCTGAATCTATGCGAAATGCAATGACGAAAGGGTTTGATAATGGATGCCGATATCCATGGGGATTCAATGCTGACTTAGTCAAAATGATATCCGAAAAAGAAGGGGTTCCTGAAGACCACATTGTGTTAGTAGCAGGTTCTACTGAGGGATTGAAAATTGCCGGGATTACTTTCGGGGGTGGCGGAGAAATTATTTCATGTTCACCTACTTTTTTATCAATGATGAGTTATGCTGAGCTTTGGGGTACAGATATCAATTGGGTGCCATTGAATAAGGATTTAGACTTTGATTTAGATGAAATAGAAAAGCGCGTTTCCTATAAAACCAAGATGGTTTTTCTCTGTAATCCTAATAACCCAACTGGTAAATTGCTTCCTGCAGATCAGGTGGTTGATTTTTGTAAGACTGTCAGTAAACAAGCCGTGGTCTTCTCTGATGAAGCATATTACGATTACATTTCAGAACCGAATTACCCTTCAATGGTTGAGTTGGTAAAGCAGGGGTATGATATAGTTGTTTCCCGTACTTTTTCAAAAGTCTACGGTTTAGCGGGAATAAGAATGGGTTATTTGATTGCAAAACCTGAGTTGGCCAAATTGCTTTCTGACCGTGTGGTTGCCAATACAAATATTATGGCAATTGAGGCGAGTAAGGCAGCGCTCCTCGATAAGGATTTTTACCAATTCTCTATCCAAAAAGCCAATGAAGCAAAAGCTCTGCTTACCCAAACTTTAGATGAATTGAATCTTCCCTATTTAGATTCCCATACCAATTTCATCTTTTTCCATTCAGGTAGAGATATCAAAGAATTGAATAAAACGATGTATGACAGAGGCTTTATCATCGGTAGACCTTTCGAACCATTAAATGACTGGTGTAGAGTTTCTACTGGTACCATCGAAGAGGTCAAACTTTATAATCAAGCAATCACAGAAGTTTTAGGCTAATGCTCAATCAGAATTTAGTTTTGGAAAATGATAAAATCCTGCTCAGACCTATGAATAGGCAGGATTTTCCTGTTTTGATGCCTTTGGCAAATGATCCAAGTCTTTGGACTTATTTCACATATGACCTTAGCATTCCTGAGGAGTTCGAAGAATGGGCGAAGCCTGCTTTAGCAGGAAGTCGCCTGCAATTTTTGGTTTGGGATAAGCAACTCAACCAAGCTGTGGGAAGCACCGCTTTTGGGAATTTTTCTGAAAGAGACCAAAGGATAGAAATTGGTTGGACTTGGCTAGGTAGAGATTTCCATGGTACTGGTATCAATCAAGCGATGAAACTTCCGATGTTGGAATATTGCTTTGAAACTCTAAAACTTAAGCGTGTTGAAATCAAAACTGATGTGCTCAACATGCCTGCCCGCAAAGCGTTGCTGAAATTTGGAGCGGTAGAGGAGGGAGTGCTGAGAAGCCATACTTTACTCACCCACGGACGACGTAGAGATACTATTTATTACAGTGTGCTGGATAGTGAATGGAATCGATAATCAAACTCAAAGCCTGGTTATTTCTGATTTCCTATGCCTGCAAGTACCCAAGGATTGCCTAGAAGATAGTAATTCCTGATTACATCAGTTATTTCTCTTGATTCCTCTTTTATGAGTTTTAAAACTATACCAGCAATACTAGCGATCGGTGGATCTTTGGAAGCTGCTAGCCATGCTGCTGATAGGATCTGGTTCGCTTCTGTATTTATTTTATTAGGACTTGCTAAAAGACATTTAGTGGCTCCACTGCGGTACCAACTTAGAGCGATATTCTCACTACCATAATAATCTAGTGTAGAACAGGTAAACCAAAGTGTCGCATTAAGTGGTTTTTTCGGAATATGAGCGAGCAACTCTTCTTTCCCCAAATGGCCATAACCTCTTAGTAGATTTGCCTCTCCATGGCCCCAATAAACCCAATTACCAGTCATAGTGGAGATTGCAGATAATATCTCGGATTTGTAAAAATCGCCTGGGTGGAAACTTCCGCTCCCGCTTCTGACCAAAGGTTCAGCATATTAGTATAGGGCTGTTGGTATTGACAAGTCAAATGTGTTTTAGGAGACGCCTCAGTTTTATAACAGAGAAAGTCCAATAATGTATCCTCTAATTCCTTCCATTCATCTGCGAAAAAGATTGAATTTACCACAGGACGAAATTTCTCATTACATAGTATAGGTGGCCAATCTTGTATTTTATTAACCTCAGCCCAGGAATGTGGCAACACTACTAATGTTGAATGTGCGGCATGCTGGTCTACTGCCGCATATAGCCGATTTAAAAATGTCTCAGAGTCTAAGTAAAGAACATCAGGAATGGAAATGGTGAAAAAGCGAGGTTGAAATTTATTCAACCTCGCTACTAAAAATCCAGCTGGTAAAGACCATGATTCTGGTATTACAATCGCTTTATTCACTTAAAAAATTATTTATTTATGAAAACAAGGTTGCTGCTAAGTTGCAAATCCTTTAAAGCAAATCGGTTGATTACAAATCGTGATTTGTGGACTTGCTTAGCATAAGGACGAAGAAGGTCAACTGGAATTTTGGTCCTTTGCCCGTCAAATTCTGCTTTCCAGAATTCCTCGACCAAAACTGCCTGTTGCTCTCTTTCTAAGTTCAGCAGCTTACCATTAGCCTTTTTCAGGTCATCTTCTGAGAGGTTGTACGCTTTTCCAAAGAACTGAGAATGCAAGGCTTCAATCATATAAACGCCACCCGAAGTAACTGCCTGCCATACGTGAGTAAGTTCATGAATTAGGGTTGCCATTGATAAAGTAGCACCTGACTTATGGTTGATTACATACATCGTGGTGAATGGGCGGTTTTTATTCATCCACATGATCAAATCAGCAGCAAGGCTAGCGTCGGTTAATTTCACGCGATCTAAGTCAATTGAAACCCCAAAAACTTTTTCAGCCTCAGCTCTTTCACTTGCATTGAGGCCCCGGTGTGATCCAAATATATCCATCAAAATAGCAAAAGTAACTGCAGCAATACTTGCTCCTAGTTTTGTTGCTTCGATCATCAAGGTCACGGCAGATTTACCAATTTCGATTAAGCCTTTGATTAACCCTTCTCTAAAAGCATCTCTTACATTGGTGATAATTTCCTTAAACACTTCTCGCCAATGATTTACTGTGCCAACAATCGCTGTAATCAGCGTGCGAATAACAGATACTGATTTTTGGGCAATGACTTCAAGAATTTCCTTCATTCTAGTCCAAATGATTCGTAATGCTTGCATGAGTTTTCTTGCCTCTGCTGCCACAAATCTTGCAATGTCATTGATTATTGAGCTTAGAGAAATAGCTAAATCTTTCATTGCTCCAATAATTACTGACAATTGCTGAGCAGTACGAGTAATCACTTCTTTTAGCATACTGAACACTGTAGTACCCAAATCTTTCAGTGCCTCTATGACTACTCTAGCGATTAACCGCGTTTGATTGATCACTGCCTGCATTATTTCCCGAACCGTTTTCCCAACTCTTTTCAGCTCCTGAACCAATCTTTTACCGAAATCAAGAGCAAATCGATTTAATCTTGAAATGAAGTCTATGACTCTTTTTCCAGCACTAACTAGCGCTCGTACAATTGCGTTTAGGCTAGATGCCGCCATTTTTGCAATTTCAATCAGGAGTGAAGTGAATGAGCCAAGAAGTTCTTCTAGCTTTTTAAGAACCTCTTTCAAAATACTTGTTGCTTGATTGATTGCCCAGTTAATAATGTCCAAGGCCTTTTTACCAGCTTCTAAAATTGCCTGTACAAATTTTTTCACCGCTGAAATTCCCTTTTTCACCGCTTCGGATAATAACTGTGAAATAGATTTTCCTGCAGCTAGTACCGCCTCTACAAAGTCATCTATTTTTGCTTGTGTCCAATTGACCACTTTGGCGACTGCATCTGCCAGATTTCTGCCAGCTGCAGCAATTGCATCTGCTACAGTATTTATTGCTCCCACTACCGCATCTACTACATTACTAGCTGTGTCCTTGATCCAGCCCCAAAGTCCATCTGTTTCGTCCGGTACAACTCCAGTTTTCAGGATTTTGCCTGCAGCACTCATCCATTCTGCTACATCTTTGATGTCCCCACCTTCTCCGAAGTAATCCTTCATCATATCTCCAGCTTCGGATCTTTTCAAACGAGCTATCTGATGAACTGAGAAGTGGTGCTTGTTTATTTTTTAGAAAAACTCTTCACTACCACTTTTCTGGACTCTGGTTTTGCTTTTGATGACCATGATGCCAATTCAAAAGCCTCTTCAAAATCACCCTGCTGACTTCTTAGCAGAATGGCTTTGGAGGTTAGGTCTAGATCTGTACTACTTTTTCCCTCACTACCTTTCAAGACTTGTGCGAGGTTTTTTCTATCGACATGCATGACTTGCATAGTCTGGAACTTTGCTTTTAGGCTTCTACTTGCCTGTAATTTTTGTAATTGAGTATCATTAAGATTTCCCATTTTGATAAAAGTTTAGAATATAAAAATTGATGTTAAATAATATCCCGAAGTTGGGGTATTCAGATTTTCTATGGAAATAATAGAACCAGTGATATTATTGATTTGAGCCATTTCCAAATTAAAAATTGGCAGAAAATGCACCTAGTATTAAAACTGGGATAGTGTTGACGACTAATTGGTTGGAAAATGCGGAAAATAAAATGAGAGGTATATAAGGAATTGCAATGAAAAAGTTGAAGGAGTGTATCTAAAGACTAACCCCCAAAACCGCCAGGATACTTTTTAATCCAAGCGCCAAGGTGATCAACCAAATTAAACCCGCTAGGATGGTGTGCCCAGGTTTATTTCGGAAGTTGCCAAGAATTTCTTTTTGCGAAGCAATCCAAATAATCCATCCACTGATGAGAGGAAGAAGAACTCCATTTGCCAATTGAGCAAGTGTGATTAATTGCACAGGTTTGATTCCTAAAGAGGCAAATAGTAAGCCCAATCCGACTATTATTCCCATAGAAGCTCGCATAGAGCTTGAACGGATTTCCTGACTCCAGCCCATTATCCCGCATATCACCAATCCCGCCGCTAGTGGAGCAGTGATGCTGGAAGTCAATCCTGCTGCCATCAATCCAAAGCCCATAAGATACTTTGCAAAGCTACCGAAGACCCCTTCCAGACCTTTGGAAACATCAATTGCGCTGGATATTTCGCTGCTTGAATTCGCAGCTCCTACCATTAGAATAGCCATGGAAACAAGTCCGCCCAATACAATAGAGATAGCAATATCTCTTCGCATCCAAGAAATGTCATTAGATCCTGACCAGCGGTTTTTAGCTAAACTGGCATAAAGAAAAAGGTTGTAGGGAACAACAGTTGTCCCGATCAAAGCAACCAGCGTGGGAAGACTTTCATCATTCCAGTTTGGGATAAATCCTGCAAAAACAGCTGACCAATCGGGATTTGTGAGTATGGCCGTAACGGAAAAAGCGACGGACATGAATATTACTAATCCTACCAAGACTCGCTCCAGCGCTTTATAACTTCCTAGCCATAATACTATGAATGCTACAAGACCTAAAATGAGATTCCCGGTTTGCACTTCAAAACTTGAAAAATTTAGAACCGGTGCGTCCCAGAAAACCTGCAGGCCTAAGTTTGTTCCAGATATATTTCCCGATTCATAAGCGGCATTTCCCAGACCGATTGCAGTCAATACGAGGATGGAAGAGAAAATTCTAAAAAGAGGTTTTCCGCCTGTTACGGATCAATTGGCTAAGATCCTGACCGGTAACTAGTCCAAGTCTACCCGAAATTTCCTGTCAAATGACGGTTGAGATTATTGATAAACCCAAAGCCCAAAGCAAGGCAAAACCAAAATTCACACCAGCTAGCGTACACACGGTAACCGTTCCCGGACCAATGAAAGCTGCGGCGATAATGGGACCGGGCCCTAGATTTTTGAAGAATGATTTAATACTCAATGTTTATCTTTAATGGCTAGGCCAGAGTATAGGATAGTTTTTGTACTTTTTGAAAACTCAGGGGATTTAAAACAAACTCAAAAAAGCCGAATTTATGGTTTGGATCAAACGAATTTTGAAAGTATTGACGGTTATTGTTTTATCGTTTGTATTCTTTTTGCTTTTACTTTTTAGAAATGATATTCCGGCAGAGGAGATCGAGCAGAATACTCAACCCCACAATCTCATTTTATTTCAATAGATGGAATGAATGTCCATGTGCGGATTATGGGAGAAGGTGATCCTATAATTCTTCTTCACGGAAGTTTTTCTTCCCTTCATACTTGGGATGCTTGGCAGCAGGAGCTAAGTCCTTATTTTCTGACAATCTCAATAGATTTCCCAGGCTATGGACTTACAGGTCCCGATGAGTTGAAGCGGTATAGTTTGACTGATTACTCTCTTTTAGTTTTAGAATTATCCGAAAAGCTGAATCTAGATAAATTTCATTTGGCGGGTAATTCGATGGGTGGAGCTGTAGCTATGCAAGTAGCTTCCACTAGGCCGGATAAAATTCTCTCATTAAACCTAATTGATGCATCAGGCGCTCCTTCCTCAACTAATGTGGATTTAGCTTTGAATGAGTCAAAAGAAAAGTGATCCTTGGATTTTTAAACTGGCAAAGAACCCAATTCTATCATCCATACTTTTGAAATGCACACCGAAGTTTCTTTTTGGAATGAATATGAAACAGGTTTATGCTGATCCAAAGAAGGTCACCGATGAGGCAATTACCCGATATTATGAATTGATGCTACGAGAAGGGAATAGGAGGGCAACTTTGGATAGACTAGGATCGCCCCGGGGAATCACGAATAGACTTTGATCGTATAGATATGCCTACTATGATCATGTGGGGAAATGAAGATTCATGGATTCCTGTCGCTCAGGGATATACTTTAGAGAAAACTATTTCCGGGTCCAAATTAGTTGTTTTTGATAATGCCGGGCATGTGCCTATGGAAGAAATACCGACGGAATCTGTCGCTAAATATCTCTCATTTTTAGGGGTGGAGGTACGAAAGGACTACTTTCAGGAACCCAAACTGATGACTTATGCCGATTGAGTATTTGATTATTCTAGTAATCATTCTTCAAGTGATTTTTATGCTTCTGTTTTTTCTGAGAAAGAATAATGAGCAGGAAAAATCTTTTTTGCAATCAGAACTTGCTAGAATGAGTAGAGAGCTGGAAGTGGCCTTGGCTCAATCCAGACGTGAAGCTAGTGAGAATCTGACAAATCAATTTCAGTTGGTTTTTAACAGTATTCGGGCAAATTCCAAAGATCAAAATGAGGCTTTGAAATCATTTGGTGAGGTTTTTCGTCAAAATGTCCAGGAATTCAATACACTGCAGCGGGAGAAGTTTTCCGAATTGAATAGGCGTCAGGAAGACTTGATGAAAACCACAGAGTTGAGGTTGGAGAAGATCCGGGAAACTGTGGATGAAAAGCTCCAGAAGACGCTGGAAACACGCCTTGGGCAATCCTTTGAAATGGTCAGCAACCAACTTCAGGCTGTGCAAAAAGGGCTAGGCGAAATGCAGAGCCTTGCTTCTGGGGTCGGTGATTTGAAGCGTGTTTTGACCAATGTGAAAAGCAGGGGAGTCTTAGGTGAATATCAATTGCAAGCGATTTTGGAGAATTTGCTTTCTGCGGAGCAGTATGTATTGAATGCCGAGGTAGGAAAAGGGAATCGGGAGCGAGTGGAATTTGCTGTGAAAATGCCAGGTGAAAATGATCCGGTATTATTGCCGATTGATTCTAAATTCCCTCAGGAATCCTATTTGAGGCTAGTAGATGCTTATGAACTTGCTTCAAAGCCTGAGATCGAATTGAACCGAAATGAGCTTTTCAAAGCAGTGAAAAAAGCAGCACTCGATATTCAGAATAAATATATTCATCCACCTTACACTACTGATTTTGCAATCCTGTTTCTCCCAGTAGAAAGTCTCTACGCAGAAATCCTACGTGAACCAGGACTCACTCAGCAGATCCAACAAGATTACAAAGTACTTGTGACCGGCCCGACTACACTTTCAGCCATCTTGAATAGTCTTCAGATGGGGTTTAGGACTTTGGCAATTCAAAAGAGAAGTTCTGAGGTTTGGCAGGTTTTGGGAGCGATTAAAACTGAGTTTGGCAAATTTGGTGAGCTGATTGAAAAGACTCAAAAAAAGCTCTCTGAGGCAAACTCTGAGTTGGACAAACTAGTAGGTGCTAGAACAAGAGTGATTCAGCGAAAGTTAAAGGACATTCAGGAATTGCCAGAAGCGGAAAGTAATAAACTACTTGAGGACTGAAGTTTTAGTATAATTGAGGCTTGAAAAAACTGGCTAAATACTGAGTTTTTAGATTTTAGGTTTGTTACTTTGACCTACAAGACCGAAAAGAAATTGCTTAATAACTGATTACCATTTAGAAAGCTATTATTTTTGCCAATTCAAAAATCACCTGAATTACCTCTATGGGGATGAATATAGTGATTGCCGGTGCTGGAGATATGGGTTACCACCTCGCTGAGCAATTAAGTTTTGATAATAAGGACATTACGCTGATCGATACAGACAGAGAAGTTCTGGATTATGTGTCTTCCAAACTTGACGTATTGACAGTTCAAGGCGATGCTACCTCATTTGAAATTCTCAAACGTGCCAATGTGAACAGAGCCAGTATGGTTTTGGCTGTGACCACTTCTGAGAAAACGAATATCGTAACTGCTGTCCTTGCAAAGCAGCTTGGTGCAAAACGCGTGATGGCTAGAGTGAGAAATCACTCCTATATGGAGTCTGATAATTTAGCCTATTTTAAAAATTTAGGCATTGACAATCTGATCTCGCCTACCATGCTTTGTAGCAAGCATATCTTCAATATGATCGAGAATTCCAGCTTTACGGAAGTTTTCGATTTCGAAGGTGGAAAGCTCAATATTGTAGGAATTACGCTAGATCAAAGTAATCCTTTGGTCAACCAGCGGATCATGGATACCAAATCCAATCCGATTTTTGAAGACATCCGAATCATCGCAGTTCTGAGAGATCAGAAAACTATCATACCTCGTGGCAGTACGATAATCAGAAATAATGACCACGTATTCTTTATTTCGACGAAAAAGAATACACAGACTATTATGGAGGTTCTTGGTCAGGAAAAGCATACCATCAAGAATGTGATGATTATCGGTGGAGATGATATGGCTTTGACTACAGCCTTGAGACTGGAAGATCATTTCCGCGTTACGCTTATCAATAAAGATAAAGAACGTTGTAAATGGCTTGCTGAGAATCTAAGGAACTCTCTGGTAATCAATGGAGATTATAAAAATGTAGAATTACTAATTGAAGAGGGATTAGAGCAGATGGATGCTTTCCTTGCATTGACCGAATCTTCAGAGACGAATATTATTGCGAGTTTGACTGCCAAAAATCACGGTGTTTACAAGACTATCGCCCACGTAGATACCCGAGAGTATATTCATATTTCGCATAGTATTGGTGTAGATTCACTGATTAATAAGAAACTGGTTGCTGCGAATGAGATATCAAGATTTTTGAAAAAAGGCACTGTTGAGGCTGTTTCAGGGATTTATGGAGTTGATGCAGAGTTTATCCAATACTCCGTTTGTAAAAATAACCGATTAATAAAAAATCCACTAAGAGAGTTACACTTCCCCGATTCGGCAATTGTAGCTGGTGTAATCCGGGGAGAAGAAGTCTTTATTCCGGATGGGGACTTTCAATTGGATTTGAATGATAAAGCAATTGTATTGGCTTTACCTGAAGCTAAGAATGCGCTAGAAAAACTTTTTCATTAAGGAATGATCCATTTTAAAGAAATAGGAAAGATCATGGGAGCACTCTTGGTGCTAATATCCATTTTGATGCTTCCTGGTATTATCTTTTCTATTCACTTTGAAGAGGATCCTTGGCCTATTTTGAGTTCCGCGGTCATTACTATGATTATTGGAGCCACACTGTTTTTCTCATTTTCCAAGCAGGATCAAAATATTCGAAAGAGAGAAGGATACTTGATTGTTGCTTTAAGCTGGGTGTTTATGGCGGGGTTTGGAATGCTTCCCTACGTGCTCAGTCACGAGATCAACGGGTTTTCAGATGCGCTTTTCGAGACTATGTCAGGTCTTACGACCACTGGGGCCTCCATTTTAACTGATATTGAAGCAATGCCCAAGGGCTTGCTTTTTTGGAGAAGCATGACGCAATGGATAGGAGGATTAGGAATCATTGTACTGACTGTTGCTATTTTTCCGCTATTGGGAATAGGAGGGATTGAGCTTTTTGTAGCTGAATCTCCTGGTCCAACTTCTGATAAAGTTCACCCACGAATTTCTGAAACAGCAAAGCGGTTATGGTACGTCTATGTTGGACTTACGGTGATGGCTACTTTGCTTTATTGGGCAGGAGGTATGACCTTTTTCGATGCAATCAATCACGCACTTACCACACTGGCAACCGGTGGATTCTCCACCAAAAATGCTAGTATGGCTTATTACGATTCCGCTTTTATCCAATACGTCGCTATCTTTTTCATGTTTTTGGCAGGGACCAACTTTACAGTGATCTATTTTGGGCTGATGGGAAAATTCAAACGGGTTTTTAAAAGTGATGAGTTTAAAACCTATGGATTTGCACTCTTGGCGATCTCAATTATCCTGTATTACCCGATTTTTGCCAATGGTGGTGTAAGTCATGAATTAGCCTTTCGTAAGTCCTTATTTCAGGTGGTTTCGATTGTAACCACCACTGGATTTGTGACTGATGATTACACCCAGTACAGTCAAGGAGTTACTTTTATCTGCTTTATGCTGTTGTTTCTGGGAGGATGTGCAGGTTCTACAGCAGGTGGGATCAAGTTTGTAAGGCATCTGACTTTCATTAAGAATTCATGGCTTGAATTTAAGCGCTTGGTACACCCAAGAGCGATTGTTCCTTTGATGATCAATGGAGATCGAGTGACTGGGAGAATCATCACTCACATCATGAATTTCTTGTTGATCTACCTGCTCACTTTTGTGTTGGGGGCTTTGGTTCTTTCTCTGATGGGTTATGATTTGGCTACTTCATTAGGCTCTGTTGCTACATCACTCGCAAATGTCGGCCCGGGAATAGGCAAAGTGGGACCAGTAGATAACTTCGCGTTTTTCTCTCCTTCGGCTAAAATATTTTTGTCTGTAATCATGCTTCTTGGTCGGTTGGAGTTATTTACGCTCTTGATTTTATTCACTCCTTTCTTCTGGAGAGCTAATTAATCAGTCACCTGAAACTGCGCCTGGATTTTCGCTATCCGGTCTTCAATTGATTCTGAGCTGATGGAGGTCCTGCTCAGTCGATCAACCATGATAGGGAAGGAAAATGGAGTGAATTGAACTGGGTGCCTCACTACTAATTGCTGCTGATTGATTTTCTGCAAGGCATGAATCATTTTATCTTCTTCCATCTGTTGATCTATTGCCTCGCCATGCGCTTGTTTTAGCAATAAATTCTCAGGATCATATTGTTCAAAAACCTGAAAAAGCAAGCTGGAATTAGCTTGAATGTGTTTGAATGAAGTAGGTTTTCCTGGATATCCTTGGAAAACCAACCCGGCAATGCTGGCGATTTCTCTAAATTTTCTTTTAGTCATTTCCGTCTCGTTGACGCAGCGGAGTATATCTTCCCGAAGATTTTTAAGTGAAAAAAGATCTTCCTCCAGTATTTCTTCGATATTCACATAGCTGTCGCAAAGTAACTCAAACCCATAATCATTCATCGCCATACTGAAAGTCACCGGATAGCTGACGCTTATTCTGTAAGCTATTAAGGCGCTCATCAACTCATGTATTGCTCTGCCTTCAAAGGGATAAAAGAAGATGTGGAATCCTTGGTTAGTTTGGTGTGATTCTATCAAAAATGTATCTCGATCAGGCACGATGGAGAGTTTGTTTTGTAGGTCTAAAATCGGTTTGGCTTGGATTATTTCTTCCGAGATATATACTCCCTGATTGTAGAGTTCAAAGATTTCCCTGATTTTATCTGCCAGTTTAGAAGAAAGTGACATTCGTGCTCCCATCCAACTCACCACATTGGTGGCCTTTTTTTCCGAAACCTTTACTGTGGCTGTCAATCCATAAACTTTAAGTAATTCGAGACTTCGTCCAGTAAAGAAAAAGCGGTCACCAATTTTCATTTTGGAAATGAATGATTCTTCCACCGTCCCGAGATAAGCACCATTTTTGAATTTCACCTTTATCATAGCCTCAGATACAATTGTCCCCATTGACAATCTGTGCTTCATAGCTATTTTCTTATTGGTCACTTTGTAGAGACCCTCTTCTGTTTGAATCACTTTCAAAAAGTCATCGTAACTCCCCAAAGAAGCTCCCCCCTTGGTGATGAAATCCATGATCCAAGACATCTCTGCGAAAGATAATTCCTTATAGGAATGGCATTTTTTAACCACTTCATAAATTGATTTTTCATCAAATCCATCGCCGACAGCTAAGGTTACTAAAAACTGAATCAGGACATCGTAGGCTAAGATAGGAGGGAATTGTGACTCTAATTCTTCCTTCTCAATGGCATCTCTCAATGCAGCAGCTTCGATTAGTTCCAAGGAATTGGTAGGCACAAAAAATATCTCAGATGGCAATCCTGGTTGGTGGGATGCCCGCCCGGCTCGCTGCATAAATCGGGAAACTCCTTTTGGACTACCTACTTGGATGACACGATTTACAGGCCTGAAATCCACTCCTAAGTCCAAACTAGAAGTGCAAACTACGAGTTTCAATGTCCCTTCGTGCAAGGCATTTTCCACCCAACCTCGGACAGACATGTCAAGCGAACCATGATGCATTGCAATCCACCCAGCCCAATCTGGCCTTGCTTCAAGTAATTTCTGATACCAAATTTCTGTTTGAGATCGGGTGTTAGTGAAAAGTAAAACTGTTTTTCCCGCTTCAATAATCGGAATAACTTGGTCTAGCATTCTAATTCCTAGATGACCATGCCAAGGGTATTTCTCTACCTCCTCGGGAATCACCGTATTTAGAATTATCTGTTTCTTTATAGCTGCCTTTACAATATGTAATGGTAGATTTTCTCCCAAAAGAGTTTTTGCTGCAGCTTCCAAATTCCCGATGGTTGCTGATACTGCCCATCTTCGAAAGGTGCCTGGACAAATAGATTGTATATATTCCAGTGCAAGTTGGACTTGTACTCCTCGCTTATTTCCTACCAGTTCATGCCATTCGTCTACAACTACAGCCTGTACATTTTGAAATAAATCTGCATGATCTTTCTGGGAAATGAGCACATGCAAAGTCTCAGGCGTGGTTATTAAACACTCAGGCGGTCTTCGCTTGATCGCAGCGCGTGTTTTAGCATCTGTATCCCCATTTCTTACTACGACTTGCCAAGGTAAGCCAATAGTTTCGCAGACGTCCTGCATAGCTTTTTGGATATCCTGTGCCAAGGCTCGGAGGGGAGTTACCCAAATCAGTTGAATTCCATTTTTCCTTGGTTTTTGCCAGGAATCGGGATTGTTATGTATGTATTCTAAAATGACGGGAAACCACAACGCAAAGGTTTTTCCTGAGCCTGTTGGTGCATTTAGAAGCCCGGATTTCCCATCGAGGTAGTCATTCCAAGTTTGCATTTGGAATGGAAAAAGCGTCCAACCTTTTTTTTGGAAATAATCTAAACCAACTGCCAGACGCGTTTCTTTCATTAGTGAAATTTATAAAGAGAATTAGGTAAGTTTAATGAGCTATCCGATTTTAAAATAATCGGGAAGAATACCAAATGAATTGATAATTTTAGAAATAACCGAACAGTTGTAAATCTGTTTGCGTTGAGTTTAGAAAAATTGAACTATGAGAAATGTAATTGTAGTACTTCTGGTTTTGATTGCTTTTGGATCTTGTACTGAAAGTGATCAAGATATATATACAGGGCAAAAATTGGATTTTCAATTGTTTAAAGCCAGTGAGTTTGACTACAGTGGGACGTTTTCTGTTCGGGAAATGATAGATGGCAATTTGGAGGCTACTATTCAGTTAGTGGGAGAAAGGAGTTCTACTTCCACCAATTTTCCAGCTCATTTACATTATGGGAATTATACTGACCCTGAAGCGCCGATGGCTCTTATGCTTACTCCGGTTAATGGTGCTGACTTAGAAAGTAAAACAGTACTTGGTGCGTTGATGGATGGTACTAAGCTAAGTTTCGAGGATATGAAGACTTTCGATGGACATGTGAAGGTGCATTTGGCAAGTGAAGGTCCTGATTATAAAGTGATTTTAGTAGCTGGAAATGTAGGGTCAAATGTAGATGAAGCGAGTAGTTTTGATGCGGAGTCAATGACCATTTGCTCACCTGAATTTTAACCTTCTGAATTAAGTTTAAACACAAAAAGCAGCTTTCGAGCTGCTTTTTGTGTTTGATAGGGTAGTAAAAATTATTCTACTACTACAGGAAAAGTGATATCCAAATCAGACTCACCACCTGCTTGGGCATAATCCGTGAAATTTGGATTGTCAGCTCCTGGATAGTTTTTGTCCAAATCATGACGCAGTATTACTCGCATTTCAGCTGTGCTGAAACCCGGGCTTTGTTGCACGGACACGATACCTTTCAATCCGATCAATTCACTTCCTTCATCATCATAAATATAGGATAGGAATGGAGAGCTAATAAAAGCAGAACCCAAGAAATAGAATTGATGCTCATCGCCTTCTTCTTGGATCTCTTCAGTGATGTCTTCATTTTCGATTGAGTTATATACTTCGATCGACATTTGGTAGGTTTTACCTTTTGATAACATTACAGTTTCCACCGTAGGCGCTCCACCCACTTCAATTCCTTCTGAGTCAGATGCTGTGAATTCAAAAGGAGAGCCCACTGCAGCTCCCGTATCGTCGATTTCTTGAAACATCAATGTTACGTCCGTAATCACCTCTCCGTCATTTTCTGGAACTGGATCTTCACTTTCGCAGCTCGAAATCGAAAATGCAACAAATGCTAGTGCAAGGAGGTACAGTTTGTTTTTTGTGTTCATAAAATAATTGGTTAGAATTCGTAATTGATTTTTAATAAGACATTTCTTCCCATATCATAGGTGAAGTATCGAAAGCGGTTCATATAATCTTTATACTCGGTGTTGAATACATTCTGTACCTGAAGACCAAGATTCATCTTGTTTTCACCGATGTTTATTTGCTTGGTGTAAGCTAGGTTGAATAAAGCATAAGCTGGGGGAGCGGCAGCAATGTCTAACTCCGGCTCTCTGTTTTGCTTTGCGACCAAAACATTACTTAAAGTGATTTTATTCGTTTTGGGATCAGAATCCTTTGCGAAGCTGTATGAGACGCCCCAATCCATTCTATTAGATGGAATAAAAGGGAAGTAGCTGTCGTCTCCTGTATTCTTCGCCTGCACTATTGAACCTTTTACATATCCACTAAACTTGTCCGTGAATTCATAGCTTCCGGCAAAATCAAAACCATAGAAAAGTGCATTTGCTTGCAAGTACTCATAGACATTGAATGTCCCTCTCAAACTCACATAGGTTTCACCTGTTGGATTCAGGTAAATGTAATCTTGAATAGGATTCAGGTATGCTGTGAATTCCAAATGGGTTTTATTTCCATCGTATTGAAGTTCATTGATCCATTTAAGTGATTTCTCAGATTCTAAATTTGGATCTCCAATTTCCACCGCTGCAGCACCATGATGAAGACCTTCAGAGAAAAGTTCATTGACATTAGGAGGTCTCCAGGCTGAGCCAAAATTGGAATTGAAAGTCAGATCTGGGCTGATATGGTAAAGGCCACCTAGGAATGCCGAAAAGTTTTGATAATCCAAATCCGCTGTTCTTAATTCATTATCAATGTATCTGGCAGTGTTTACATTTCTAAAGTCATAGCGTATGCCAGCTTCCACTTCCAAGGGGCCTTTGGAATATTTCTCCATGGCATACATTCCTACATTGATCATATCGTAATTGGGGATCAATGGAGTCACACCTGTTCCCGGAACATTACTGTTTGCCTGTTGTATGAGGTTTACGCCCCAAGTGCCACTTAATTCATTCTTATGCGTGTGATTTACGTATAGGTCTAGCGTATTGGTAAAAAGCTCTAAATCCAAACTTGCTTTTTCATTCAGATCTCCTCTACGTTTGTCAAATTCCTGTCGATGATTTAGCTGAAACCCGTATTGGAAATTTATTTTCCAGCTTTCAGAAATATGATAATGGGACTTTAGCTTTGCCAAATGATGTGTTACACGTTGTTTCGGGTTGAGTATTTCATAGGTGAATTCTCCATCCGAAAAGGGACGACCATTTTCAATGATGTTTTCTAAATCAGAAAGATTCCCAGTATGTGAATCATTCAAGATTCCCAATTCAGAATGGAATAAGCTGTAATAAGCTTCTACGCCAAGTTTTGAGCTACTATACCCTAGGGAACTGCTTAAATTCAGTTCACTTAAACCTGTGTTGTCCTGAAAATATCCTGGTGATTTTATATTGCCTGACCTTTTAGCGGAGCCTTGTATTCGGTAACCTAAGCCTTTTACTTTTTCTAACCCTCCCACATGAACAAGATTAAGATTACCCATTCCTCCGTTTGAGGCACCGATAAGGTTGAGACTAGTTTTGCTAAACTTAGTAGTGGGTAGTGGTGCGGGGTTTACAAGAATAACTCCTCCCATTGCCTCTGGGCCGTATCTTACTGTCTCGGCACCTTTTACTACAGTGATTTCATCCGCTAGAAAAGGGTCGATTTCCGGAGCATGTTCTGCTCCCCACTGTTGTCCTTCCAATCGAATCCCATTATTCATGATCATGATTCGATTACTGTGCATACCATGGATCACGGGCTTAGCTATACTATTCCCTGTAGAAAAAGTAGATACTCCGGAGATCCTTTTTAGACTTTCTCCTAAATTTTCTCCTCTTGATTCGAGCAGATTTTCTCCATAAAGCGCTGAAACAGCTGTAGTAGTTTGCACTGCGTCTCGGTGCCCGTGGACTTCTACACTCTGAAGGCCTAAAGATTCCTCCTCCATTCTGTAGGTCTTACTGTATGTATTGGTTTCCAGATTAAAAGTATCCGTAATCGTTTTATGTCCGAGGTATTGAATGGTAAGTATGTAGGACCCACTACATAGATTCTTTATGGTAAAATTTCCATTCTGGTCACTTACAGCTCCTTCTTCAGCTTCAGCAACCCATATGTAGGCTGCTTCAATTGGCTCATTGTTTTCCAAATGAATGATTTTACCTCTTATGGATAATTTACAATCCTGCCCATAGAGGGTATGGCCAAGGAGTAAAATTACTGACACTAGTATTCCTGTTTTCAAATTCACGATGCAAAAATAGTCGGCGATAATATTATAAACTAGCACAAATGAAACAAAGTTGCATTTATAGGATAAATGGTAAAAAAAATGAGAGGAACCGATACTTTGAGATGTGATTGGAGTTATAGATGAATGATCCCAAACCTTGAACTGGTATTGGTTCTTTGTCATTCTCTGACAACTTTTCTAATCTGAAAATTCTTATCCTTACTTTTAGCCAATGGAATTCGCCATAGTAGATATTGAAACCACCGGCGGTGCGCCAAAGAATGGTGGGATAACTGAAATAGCTGTATTGATTCACGATGGGGAATCGATTATCAGGGAGTATCAGACACTTTTAAATCCTGAGCAGGCCATTCCCACCTACATTACTGGGCTGACAGGAATAGATAATTTTATGGTTAGACACCAGCCTACTTTTGAAGCTATCCATGCTGAATTGTGGGAATTACTTCACGACAGGGTATTTGTAGCACACAATGTCAGTTTTGACTATGGATTTCTTCGTGAGGCATTTTTGAAAGTAGGGAAGGAGCTTAAAACTCCCAAACTCTGTACTGTTCGTCTCAGCCGAAAAGTATATCCGGGTATGAAATCTTATAGCTTAGGGAGGCTGTGCGAAAGTCAGAAAATCGAGATTGAGGCTAGGCACCGGGCAATGGGAGATGCTAAGGCAACGGCGATTTTGTTTGATAGAATGATCAAATCTGATTACCAAATCATCAATCAATCCCTGAAGAAAAACACAGGAGAAGCTTTTTTACCGCCCAACTTTCCTCACTCCAAATTCAAAGAAATACCTACCGCATGTGGTGTTTATTATATGCAAGATGAGCATGGAAAAACGATCTATGTAGGTAAGGCGATTAATATTAGGGAAAGGTTTAAAAACCACTTCTCCGGTCAATTACTACCTAGTCTAAAACAGAAATTAAAGAATGAAGTCTTTGATTTAAAATGGGAATTAACTGGAAGTGAACTAATGGCGCTTTTGTTTGAGACGTTGGAAATTAAGCGCTTATGGCCTAAATATAATTATGCGTCGAAGCTTCCAAAGCGATTGTTTGGGTTGTTTCATTACGAAGATAATTCTGGATATGGAAGATTTCAGGTTGCGAAAATCACCAAATTTTTCAAACCGGTTGAGTCCTTTTTTTCTATGGAAGAGGCGAATACCTTTCTCAAAACTGGAATTGAAACCTATGGTCTTTGTCCAAAACTTTGTGGCTTGAGAAAAGTGAATTGTGAACCGGAAGACCTTTTGAGATGTGAGGGCGCTTGCGATTTTACAGAGAAACCGGAGGATTATAATACACGCGTGTCAGAGTTTATGGAAAAGATCAAGGATGGCCAAAAGGAAATTCTGATCAAACTGGAAGGGCGAAACCCCAGTGAAACTGCCTATTGTATGTTTGAAAGTGGAATGCTAAGCCGATTTGCCTATCTAGAAAACGACGAACTTACTGATGACATCCCTTCTCAATTGGATTTGGTGACACAAGTTCCAGAGACCTATTATATCTTGCGTCAGTATATACATCAGATCGATCCGGAGCAGATCCAGGTGTTGGAAATCAACCCATGAGGGCTATAAGTCATTTGTGTTAAAGGTGTCCCCCTGATTGATATCTCCAGTTTCAAATCCTTTTTTAAACCATTTCATTCGCTGAGCTGAGGTGCCATGTGTAAATGAGTCGGGTGTGACCCTTCCGGTTGCTTGCTTTTGAAGTCGATCATCTCCGATGGCATTCGCCGCATTTAGAGCTTCAGCTAAATCACCTTTTTCCATCCATCCGATAGACTTCTGACTGTGATTAGCCCAAACTCCTGCTAGGAAATCAGCCTGAAGCTCTAATCTCACTGAAAATTGGTTGTATTCTTTTTCGCTCACTTGACCTCGTAGTTTGTCCATTTCTGCGGTGATACCGGAGATTTTCTGTATATGATGTCCTACTTCGTGGGCTATGACATAAGCCTGAGCAAAGTCTCCAGGAGCATTTAATTTCATCTCCATTTCTTTGAAAAAGCTTAGGTCTATGTAAAGTTTTTCATCCCCAGTGACAGTAGAAGGGACCTGTTGCACTTGAAGCCATTCCACACGCGGAAGAAACCTGTCCACTGAATAGAACCAAGGTGGGTTCTCTATAATTATCCAAGACCTTATTCCACACATCTTTCTGTGTCAGCCAGTATGGTTTCGCTGAAAGCAGCCAAACGGTCTTCCTCTGCAGAAGGAGTATAATTTGTTTCAGTAGTGAAGCCTTGTTGACCGCCTCCCATGAAATTGCCGAGGAAAGTTAGGGGATTGGTTCCTGTCAGGACAGAAATAGCGATTATCACACCAACGATTATCAGCCCAGTTTTGGAGAAAAGTATTTTAAGAAGGGGGCCAATTAGCATAGGATTAAATCCACCACCACCAGAACCTCCAACTCGCTGACCTCGTCTATCTTCTACATTTGAACTTCGTCTTCTTCCTTCCCATTTCATAGGTTTATAATTAAATAGTTTAAAGTCAATCATCTAGATCAAACAGGCATTCCTAATGGGTAGCGAACTTGAAACACTCCTGCCTAATGCAGCTGCGATTTCATGTATTAAAAAGCTTGATTTTGGTTAAAATTAACCAAATTGAACAATTGGACATGGTCTAGTTATTATTTTCCCAAAAAAAATACATTCAAATCTCAAAACATATGAATTACAAATTTTTCAAAGGGCTTTCCATCGCTCTAGCCTTATTCGGATCGGCAACCATTGCATCTGCCCAAACGGGGGTAGGGGTGAAGCCTGAGAAAGGTGCCAAATTATATCTCGACGGCTCCAAAAAATCTCTTGAAAAAAATTGGGAGTATTGGGAGGGACCTAGATTTATGGCTGAAAAACCTATTAAATGGCCTGAGGTAGCTGATCCTATTGATGGTGGAAAAGCAATTAGTAGTAATGATCCGGCAGCAGCTGGGGGATTGTATGGCGCCGCAGATATAGTGACAAAGGACAAATTCAAGGATTTTCGTGCACACGTGGAGTTTTTCATTAAGAATGAAGGTGGAAATAGCGGAGTATATTTGCAGAATAGGTATGAGGTTCAGATTCTAGATGGGGATTATGGTGACCATGGAATGGGCGCCCTGATAAACGAGCACATTCCTACTTCTGAGGAGTATTATGGCATAGGCAAGTGGAATGCATATGATATTGAATTTAAAGCGGCACGATTTGAAAATGGGAAACTAGTAGCGAAGCCCCGTGCGACAGTCTACTTAAATGGTGTGAAAATCCACGAAGACAAAGAAATACAGCAAGTTTGGGGTGGTCCCAATTCAGGGCTTGATGGGGGAAATGACGGTGGGAAAGGGATTACTGATACACCTGGAGGCTTAAAGCTTCAAGCTGAAGGACACGATGTGTTTTACAGAAATGTTTGGATCAAAAAGCTTGATTTAGACGGTAAGTCCACTGATTTCTGATTTCAATATTCCACATGCAAAAAGCCCTGAAAAGTTAAATTCAGGGCTTTTTGCATTTAAATTGGCTTGTGTTATTTTGATATCAGAAGAGCGTTTGTTGATCTAAAGCATCATTTGAAATAACAGCAAGAAAGATACTGGGTGATTAATATGGCTGGATTTTATACCAGAACTTTCATCAGGTAATCGAAATTTGGGTATGTATATTCTTATAAAGGGTACTCAAGTTTTAGCCAATTGATCTTAAATCAAATTGTGGTTCCTAGGCAGAGGATTCGTAAGAATATTTTGGGTTGTTTATGGGGCAGACTTATTTTTAGCCAGGCACTGTTAGGATAATCTCAAAGAATTGAAATTTATAAATAGCTGCCATCAAATACAGGCATTTATCTAAATTATTTAGTAAATATAGATAGATAAGGGTGTAATATTTGATAAATAGGTGGTAAAAAATGAGTAAAAGTAAATAAGTGGTTTAAATTTGATCTGCTCGGAAATTAAATACTTTCTTTTTATTGAATTATTTCTTTTAAGACACCCGTACCAAACCCGATCATATCCCAATCTGAAATTTCTAAGTCTATTATAGCCAACATTCCGGGTTGTAATCCTAAGTAATTTTCATTGGATACGTGAGATAAAAGCAGACTAATGGTTGGATTGTGACCGACAAGCAAACAAGTTTCTACGATATTCGAAGTTTTTTCAAGGATTGCAATTATATTTCTTAAGTCTCCATGGTAAATGTCTTTAAGGAAAACTGACTCCCGGATAGCCAGGTACTTTTCCATTATTTCAGCTGTTTCGCGAGTGCGTACAGCTTCAGAACAGTACATCAAATCAATCGTTTTAAGCGTTGGATTGAGTCTTTCTCCCATTCTGATCAGATTTTCTTTACCTTTTGTAGTAAGATGTCTTTGAAAATCAGAACCATCAGAAAAACCTGCTTCCCCGTGTCTAAGTAAAAATAATCGCTTCATGATAAGTGGTTTATGACCTATGAACTGTTCAATTAATCGTTCAAAAATCCCTCCAAAATGGTTCTGTCGAATTTTAAATATTTGGACGAGACAACAATGCCATCTATTTTTAGCTTTTCTAATCGGGCCTGAAATCCCAGAAAAACTGCTTTTCTATGTCAAAAAACCTTGTTATCGTCGAGTCACCTGCTAAAGCCAAAACCATCGAAGGTTACTTGGGCAAAGACTATAAGGTAGCATCCAGCTACGGTCACGTGCGGGATCTGCCGAAAGGCGATAAAGCAATCGATATTAAAAATAGATTTAGTCCTACCTATGAAGTTACTGCTGATAAAAAGGACGTAATCAAAAACCTAAAAGCCTTGGTGAAGGATGCTGAGACAGTATTCCTAGCGAGTGATGATGACCGTGAAGGAGAGGCAATATCTTGGCACTTGAAGGAAGTGCTGAAGCTGAAGGATGAAACTACTAAACGAATCGTCTTTAGAGAAATCACCAAAAATGCAATTACCAAAGCAATTGAAAATCCACGTGGAATAGACATAGACTTGGTAAATGCCCAGCAAGCTAGACGTATTTTGGATCGTTTGGTAGGTTTTGAGCTTTCTCCCATTCTTTGGAAAAAAATTAAAACTGGATTATCTGCTGGTAGAGTTCAGTCTGTCGCTGTCCGATTGATTGTAGATAGGGAAAGAGAAATTGAGCAGCACAAGGCTAAATCAAGTTTTAGAGTAACTGCAATTTTCGAGGTAGAAGGAAAAACTTTCCAAGCTGAATTACCTAAGAAATTTGATACTAAAGCTGAAGCTGAGGAGTTTTTAAAGAAGTGTTTAGCCGCTGATTTCTCAGTAGCCAAACCTGGAGAAAAAACCAGGAAAGAAATCTCCAGCCGCACCATTTACCACCTCTACACTGCAGCAGGAAGCGAGTAGAAAACTTTACTTCTCTGTGGCTCAAACCATGTCTGTAGCGCAGAAATTGTATGAAGCGGGTAAAATTACCTATATGAGAACAGATAGTGTGAATCTATCAGATGATGCAATGGCTTCTGCCAAAAACGCCATTCAAGATTCATACGGTGATAAATATCATAAATCAAGAAAGTTTACCACCAAGTCTGAAGGTGCTCAGGAGGCTCACGAAGCCATCCGACCTACCGACTTTGGAAATGCCCATGTATCGGGAGAACGTAACGAACAGCGGCTCTATGAGCTGATTTGGAAGCGTGCAATAGCTTCACAGATGGCTGATGCAGAATTGGAGAAGACAATTATTACAGTCGATATCTCGAATCAACCTCAAAATCTGGTGGCGACTGGTGAGATTATCAAATTTGATGGTTTCTTGAAAGTTTATCTGGAAGATACCGATGATGAGCCGGAAGAGGAAGAAACCAATGCAGGTAAGGCATTATTGCCTCCTTTGACTGTAGGTCAAAGCTTGGCCTTGCAAGAAATGAAAGGTCGTGAAACCTTCTCTAGAGCTTCTCCAAGGTATACGGAGGCATCTTTGGTGAAGAAGCTGGAAGAATTAGGAATCGGCAGACCATCTACCTATGCTCCTACTATTTCTACGATTCAACGTCGCGAATATGTCATAAAGGAATCCAGAGATGGAACACCTAGAGATTATGTAGAAATGATCATCGCCAAAGGGGAGTTCAAAGAAGCAACCAAAACCGAAAATACGGGCGCAGAGAAACAGAAGCTTTTCCCAACGAATATTGCAATGGTGGTTAATGACTTTCTCGTAGAGCATTTCCCGAATGTGATTGACTTTAGTTTTACTGCTAGGGTAGAGAAGGAGTTTGATGATATCGCTGCTGGAGGTCAAGTATGGCAGGATATGCTAGATTCTTTCTATGGAAATTTCCACAAGAACGTAGAAGACACCGAGCAAATAGCTAGGCAAGATCTCAATACTAGTCGTGAACTTGGAAACCATCCGGTAAGTGGCAAGCCTATGATTGCGAGACTGGGGAAATTCGGACCATTGGTTCAGATTGGAGATTCTGAAGATGAGGAAAAGCAGTTCGCAAGCTTGAAAAAGGGGCAATTCATCGAAAATATTACGATGGAAGATGCATTGGAATTGTTCAAGTTACCTCGAGACATCGGAATGTTTGAGGATAAAAAGATGGTGGCTGCTATTGGTAGATTTGGACCATATGTGCGTCATGATGGCAATTTTGTTTCCCTTCCAAAAGAAATGGATCCGCTGAGCATTACAGAGGAAGAAGGCATTCAACTGATCAAAGATAAGCGAGAGGCAGATGCTAAAAAGCATATTAAATCATTTGACGAGAATCCAGAGATCCAGGTACTGAACGGAAGATGGGGGCCTTACATCAAAATGGGTAAGAACAATTACAAAATCCCTAAGGATAAGGAAGCTGAAACGTTGACTTACGAAGAGACCATCCATATCATTGAAAATCAGCCGGAACCTAAGAAAAAGGGAGGTCGATTCGCTAAGAAAAAGTAAAGAGACATCAATTCCTGATTGAGACTATATGAGCAAGCCTATTTCAATTCTATTTAAGATTGTTTTAGGCTTGTTTTTGTTTTTGTGTGGCAATATCGCTTTTGCGCAGCAAGTCTTTCAGGGTACAGTTGCTGACTATGAGACAGGTGAAGTAGTTCCTTATGCCACCGTTTTTATAACGAATACAACTTTTGGTGTGTCTGCCGATGGCAATGGGAAATTCTATCTTTCTATTCCCGAAGGAAACTATGAAGTGATTATTCGTATGTTAGGGTATAATAGTTTGATATTCAGCTTGTCAACAGATGATTTAAAGCCTCAGGGATACAGATTTTTACTCAGTCCAAGTGAGGAGGAGTTGGACCTGGTAGAGGTGAAGGTTAATCGTGATCCAGCATGGTATAGGAACCTGGAGAATTTCAAAGCATATTTTCTTGGTACTTCAGAAAATGGCAATTCCTGTAAATTTCTAAATGACACTGTATTGAGATTGGACGATCAAAGTGAAGCTGGTATGCTCAAGGTAAGTGCAACAGACATTCTGAAAATTGACAATCCAAATCTTGGCTACAGACTAGACTATTTACTAGAAGAGTTTAGGTTTGAAAGGAACGATGGATATGTGTTCTACGCTGGGTACCCTCTCTTTATTCCCGACTCTACTTTATCTCGAGCTAAGCAGAGAAAAGTCGAAAAAGAACGTGAAAAAGCCTACCGAGGAAGTTTACAACATCTAATTAGGTCTATTTATGAAGGAAACACGGAGACCAGGGATTTATACTTAGAAAACTTTATCGAATTCCTGATCCATCCAATCCGGGCAAGTTTGTCAATCAATTGGACTCTAACCCCATATCCGCAGGGGAACTTATAGTGAATAATTCGGAGGGAAAGGTCCTGCTTAGTTTCAGTGACTACGTACATGTCACGTATACTGAGGAGTTAGAAAGCATTGAATTTAAAGGTCGGGCGAGTACTGAAAAGTTGGGAAATCAGGTTTCTACTATTCATCTCGAAATGGAAGACCTAGAAATATATGCAAATGGGAGCTATGCTGATCCTTTTGGAATTTTGGTCGAAGGATACATTGCCTGGGAAAGAGTGGGTGATTTGCTGCCAATGGATTATAGTCCAAAGCCTAGCAATAAATAAGGGTTAGGTGATTTTATGCTAATTCACTCTCACTGATTTGCGACTAAATATCGAGCGTTATTTTTTCCAGATAAAGCGCTTTTTCCACACTAGAATAGAGTAATTCCTGGTCAATTGGTTTGGTTATGTAATCATCCATGCCAATGGCGAAAACCCGGGCTTTAGTTTTTTCAGTTGTATCTGCAGTGACTGCAATAATTGGAATGCTAGTTGAATTCAATCCCGAATTCCCGGATCGAATCTGCTCTGTCGCTTCGTATCCATCCATCTCCGGCATTTGCAAGTCCATCAGAATCACATCATACGCTTTAGATTTCATAGCCTGTAATGCCTCTAAACCATTGTTTGCGAAGTCAAAGCTCACATCCTTCCATTTTATCAGTATAGATTTGATCACCAGCTGATTGACCCTGTTGTCTTCGACTACCAGAAAATGCTTACCAGACATAAGCTTTTCAGATTGTGCTGGAGTCAACAATTCTTGGTTTGTAGCCACTGAGGTAGATTTTTCAAGTTCGATCTTGATAATCACTTGTGTACCTTTATTCTTCACACTGTTTACTTTTATAGTGCCTTGATGAAGTTCTACCAATGCCTTGACAATACAGAGCCCAATACCAAAACCCCCATATTTCCGCTTATCATTTATCTGCTCCTGATTAAAGGACTCAAAAATTCGATCGAGTTTTTCAGGGGCAATCCCAACACCAGAATCTTCAATTTCCAATAAAAGTGTAATTCTGTTTTGCTGGCTTTCTTCCGTATTCACCTTCATTTTGACTTCGCCATTATGAGTGAATTTGGTGGCGTTGTCAAGGACATTTGAAATGATCTGCTTCAAGCGAATGGGATCACCTATCAGTTTATCATTGATTGAATTACTTTCCTCATAAATGAATTTCAGGCCTTTTTCGCGGGATTTTTGATTGGTCACCACCTTTAATTCCTGTATGATTCTTTGAAGGTCAAAATCCACATGGGCAAGTTTCAGTTCTCCTTTTTCTATTTTAGAATAGTCCAAAATATCATTGATTGACCCTAGCAAAGACATGGATGAATATTGAATGACTTAGGTTGTTTTTAATTGTAGGGTCCTCGGTATTACTAATAATAGACTTAGAAAGACCTAAAATCGCATTCAATGGAGTTCTGAGTTCGTGACTCATATTAGATAAGAAGTATGACTTCATTTCATTAGACTCCTCAGACCGGATCAAGGCAAGTTCCTGCATTTCTTCCTTTTCAGTTTTGAGCAAGCGGATTTTATTGGCCATGGAAAGAGATAGAAAGATAATTTCAGCCCCAGTTCCTATTTTGGAAGCATTTGCAGTGAAAAATGAATTTGGAATTACTGAGAAATTATTCAATATGAAAATGACAAAGCCAAATGTCAAACAAGCTATACCGACGGTGAAAAAAAAATCAATGGAAAGTTTGAGTAGGTAGCAATTGAAAATAGTGGTGATAATCAAGGCTAAAGTCAATACTCCAAGGATATTTACCGCAGGATAGTAACTGGCCTGGCCTGCTGAGTAAACTAATACTGCCAAGAAAAGAATCAGGTGGGCGAATAGTAGGAAATGGTAGGATCGCCTTATAAAGGTAGAAAGCCTTTCTATCTCAATATAAACATAACTGTAGCCACATAAGGCCAATGAACTAAGCGTTGCGAAGATTAATAGGGAGCGATTGGCAAACCAACCCGGTTCTAGTGTGATATATTGGAAAAAGTACCCATCAAGATTTAAATGAAGTAAAGCTATAGATACTACATAAGCTACATAGAATAGAAAGCTTGACTCCTTCATTCCAAAATAAAAGAATAGGTACATCACACTCGCTATAAATAGAATCCCATAGAAAAAACCGAAAATCAGTTGGGTAAAGAAAGAGGAGTTTACTAGGGATGAAGTATTGTTTAACAGCAAAGGAACAGAAATCACTTCTCCGTCACTTTGGTATTTGATGTAAAATCTCGAAGTAGAATTTGGAGCAATTGTGATCGGGAAAATTAGCTTTCTATGCTGGAATGGTCTATTCTCGAACTTTACTAGATCTCCACTCAACTGATCTGAGACTACAGTTCCATTAGTCAATTGATATAAGTGTACTAAATCGGTGATTGGTCTTGCTGTTTCCAGGGAATATGTCAGAGGTTCGTCTAGTGTATTTTCTAAAGAAAATCGCACCCAATAGGTACCGTCAGTAAATCCTAGGTCCGTTATCGGATATTTTAAAAATTGGAAATCCAATGAATCCTCAATCGCTAAAAATTCTGCCAAATCATAGTGCCCAGAATCAACCTGCGCAAATTCAGCTTGGTTATGAATTGAAATTGGAAATTCTGATTCTTTACCACTGGTAAGCTGAGCATAGCCATTTTTGGCAAGCAGAAAAAGCAAGCCAAAGGCAAGATTAAAATAAAGGGACTTCATCGGGGTGATTAGGTGAAATTGGAATTACGAGCAGCTTGTTAAGCTAGATCTAATTTGGAGCAAAATTGTTTAATTTATTTTAAAAAATCCTGATGCTTATAGCTTGGGTTTGGGTATTTATAAAAACCTTCTCCAGATTTGGTTCCCAAGTTCCCTTGATCTAAATAGGTTTTCAATAGTGCAGCAAATGCACGAGAGGAGGGATTTCTCCGTGAACTGGTAATGTGCCAAGCTGTATCTAAGCCCACATTATCCAAAATCCCAAATGGCCCGGCGGGCATATTGAAATTAATCATCCAGGATTTGTCAATAGCTTCCATCTCAGCGATTTCTCCTGTTAGCAATCTACCAGCAGCATCGATCCAAGCTATAAGCAAAGTATTGAAGATATAGCCTGAATGTTCTTTTTTTACAAGAATTGGGATTTGATTGAGTTTGCGACCTATATCTTCCAATAGGTTAACAACTTCTAATGAAGTTCCTTGATGCGGCATGATGTCAACTACTCTCGAATGGAAGACATCGTGAAAATGAAAAGCGCAGAATTTTTCAGGTCTACCTGAAACTTCCGAAAACTGCGAGGGAAGCAAATAGGAGGTATTCGTAGTAAAAATGGTGTGCTCTGGAGCTAGTCGACCTATTTTTCTCCACACTTCAGTTTTAATGGTTAGATCTTCCGTGACACTTTCACTGATTAAATCAGTTTTGGTTAGCGCCTTTTTGAGGTCTTTTGTAAACGATATCCTCTCAAAGGCTTTCTGTCCCGTTTGTGCATTGATTAACTCTTCTCTAGTCATTTTTGCCAACAGCTTTTTCATAGTTGACAAAGATTTTTTCAAACTGATCTCTTGAATATCATAAACCTGAACGTGGTAACCTGACAAAGCGGCTTGCAATCCGATTCTGGTGCCAAGGTTGCCAGAGCCTATAATCCCGATAGTTGAAATATTCATTCTTGTAGTTAAATAGTGAAACCTCCGTCTGCTGTGAACACAGAGCCCGTAGTATAAGCGGATGCGGGGGAAGCTAAAAATAGCGCCATAGCTCCAATTTCTTGGGCCGAACCCACGCGCTTGATGGCGAGTTTATTCATGACCATTTTCATGATTTTTTCATTGGACCAAAGGGGTTCTGAGAATTTAGTTTCGATTAGACCTGGGCAAATCACATTTACCCGAATTTTAGCTTCTCCCCATTCCTTGGCCAATACCTTGGTCATGGAAATCAAGGCAGCTTTACTTACACTATATATACCTAATCCATGTTCAGGGGAAATACCGCCTATAGAACTGATATTGATTATTGAGGCATTTGAAGAAGCTCGCAAATAGGGCCAGCATAATTTTGAAAGTTCAAAAGGAGCTTTCAGGTTTACATTCATAATTTTGTCAAAAGCTGTGGAGCTCGTTTCATGTACTGGCCCGAAAACGGGACTTGTTGCTGCGTTATTGACCAGTATATCGAGTTGTCCGCACGATTCTATGGTTTTGCCCACCAGGTTTGGGAGTTCATCCATATTTCCCACGTTACAGGCTATGCCTACAGCTTCATATCCTTTTGCTCGCAGTTTGGTTGCCATATGATCCACAGCATCCTGTTTTCTGCTACACAGGACGACTTTAGCGCCTGCCGCAGCAAATATCTCTGCAATACCGAATCCAATTCCTTTACTTGCTCCTGTAATCAGAGCGACTTTTCCGTCAAGTGAGAATAATGATGAAAGATCCATACGTAGCTTTTTATCTACTTTCAAGATAGAAAAGATATAGTGGATGCCTGAACGAATGGATAATATTCTTAGTTAAATTACTAGAAACAGCCAATTTGAAATTTAAGAAGCTATGATAGAAGTGATTTTTGAAAAGACAGGAATGCCTGAGGATGTTTTACAGGTCAAAGAATCGCCTGCTCCTGAGCCACAGCCACATGAGGTTCAGATCCAGGGAAAAGCAAGAAATATCAACCCTTCGGATCTGATGTTTATTCAGGGGAAATATGGAATTCAGCCTAATTTACCTAGTAGTGCAGGTTTTGAAGCAGCTGGAATTGTTAGCAAATCTGACGAGGAAGGAAAATTCCCTGTTGGAACCCGAGTAATGTTCACTGCGCAAGGTACAAATACCGGCACTTGGAAAGAATATATTACCCTGCCCGCCACGCAGGTGATTCCTATGCCTGAAGGAATGTCTTTTGAAATAGCATGTCAAGCCTTTGTCAACCCTGTGACTGCAGTAGCGATGGTGAATAAATCTGAATTGAAAGAAGGAGAATGGCTGCTACTTACAGCAGGAGCATCAGCATTTGGAAAGTTCACAATTCAAGTCGCTAAAAGTAAAGGAATCAAAGTCGCTTGTACTGTTCGTCATGATGAGCAGAAAAAGTATCTGTCTGATCTTGGGGCAGATCTGGTGGTAAACACCGAGAAAGAAGATTTGAAAAAGGTAATCAGTGAGGTTACTGGTCAAGGTGTTTCTGCGGTATTTGATGCAGTAGGGGGAGAATTAGCTGCCAAAGCCCTGACTTGTATAAAGCAATTTGGGAAGATGTATTCATTCGGTGTATTAAGTGGTGAACCAATGCCGTTAAACACTGGCTTGATGATTTTCAAGGAAGTTTCAATTGAAGGATTTTGGTTGAGTAGCATTTTGAAAAGAATCAGCAATGAAGATAGGGCTAAACTTTATAAAGAAACCCAGGCTTTTCTGATGGATGAAGATTCCAAAGTTGAGGTAGAAGCGTCATTCCCTCTTACAGAAGTAAAGGCTGCTATTGAGGCTTACAATAAGCCTGGTAGAAATGGAAAAATCCTTTTGGTAAGTTAATTTCTTTGAAATAGTTCTTCATAAAAAAAGGGATTTCCCATCTTTGCACTTCAAATCAAAAAAACAGAACGGAATGAATTGGGATACGCTGGATAAAGAGCTTACCGAAATAGTCGAAAAAAGAAATCAATTAGCCGCTATGGATTATAGCGATGAGAGTTATGACGATCTTGAAGAAGCGCTTCATGACTTGGAAGATGATTTCAACGAAAACTATGAGGACAGACTTGAAACTGAAATTGAGAAAATTCAGGATAAGCTGAAGTCTGATACAGATATTCTTTTGCCAACAGCTTACATAGCAAATGTTTACAAGCCGCTTCTTCCTGATGCAAATGGCATTATTAGCTATGAAGTTTCAGGTCAGCAGGGAGTACCGATTGAGTCTGAGCAGTTTGATAAGCAGGATGTTCGAATCGTTTTGATTCCAAACCCAGCGCGCTTTGTGATGCTGATTAATGGAAGACAGTTAAAGGACCTTTGGAGAAGCAGATAGATTAGTATCAATACATAAGTATCAAAATGTTAGATTTTAGAAACACGAGTCTAAATAAAAAATAGGAATAAAGTAAAGAACCTGGTCAATAGCCGGGTTTTTTCATTCATAAAGGAGTTTTTTCAGATATAGTAAAAGATGAATTCAAAGAGAGTAGTAATCACAGGTTTAGGAGCGTTGTCTGCTCTTGGTAACGATGTAAAGTCCAATTGGCAGAATGCCACAGAAGGAAAAAGCGGGGCAGGTCAAATCACTTATTTTAATCCGGAGAAATTCAAAACCAGATTTGCTAGTGAATTAAAGGATTTTGATCCTATGCTCAGGCTTGATCGCAGTGACATTAAACGGTCTGATCTTTTTACCCAATACGCTTTATATGTTGCCGCTGAGGCCATGGAAGATTCTGGATTGGATGTTTCCAAATTGAACTCCCCATTTGATGCAGGAGTGATCTGGGGTTCGAGCCAAGGTGGTATGAACACACTTGAAAAGGAGCTGAACGAGTTTATAGCAAATGATCGCTCACCTCGTTTCAATCCTTTTTTCCATCCAAAATTCCTAGTGAATATGGCTTCGGGAGTGATCTCCATGAAGTATGGCCTGATGGGAATCAATTACACTGCAGTGACAGCCTGTGCTTCATCGAATAGTGCGATCATGGATGCTTTCAACTATATCAAATGGGGAAAAGCTAAAGTGATGATTACCGGTGGGTCAGATGCGCCAATCACAGAAGCCTCAATGGGAGGTTTTAATGCGTTGAAAGCGCTTTCTACACGCAACGATGATCCCTCCGCTGCTTCTAGACCTTTTGATGTGGACAGAGATGGATTTGTGATGGGAGAGGGAGCTGCAGCTTTGATTCTTGAAGAATATGAGCATGCTAAAAATCGTGGAGCCAAAATCTACGGAGAGGTAGTCGGAGCGGCAATGACCGCTGATGCGTACCATTTAACAGCCACGCATCCCGAAGGAGCTGGCGCACTGCAATGCATGAAATTTGCTTTGGAAGAGGCAGGCTTGACCATGCAGGATGTCGATTACCTGAACGCGCATGCGACTTCTACCCCTACAGGAGATTTAAGCGAAATCAAAGCAATATCTGCCCTGCTTGATGGGAAGTATGATAACTTACATATCTCTGCTACTAAGTCCATGACAGGTCACTTGCTGGGAGCTGCCGGAGCTATAGAAGCGATCTTTTGTGTCAAAGCAATCAATGAGGGAGTTGTTCCTCCAACGATCAATACGGAAACATTGGATCCTGCCATTCCTCAGGGAATTCAGATTGTTACCAAGGCTGCTATCAAGAAAAAAGTGTCTGTTGCCTTGAGTAACACCTTTGGCTTCGGTGGACATAATGCTTCGGTGATCTTTAAGGAGTTTGTTTAGAACTTCAAACCTTTGGGAACCTAAAGACCCCAAAGGTTTATTTTTTTTTACCGCCAAGTCGCGAAGGATGCGAAGAACTCCGCAAAGGATTAAGGGGTCTTTTATGATTGAGTGTCAGACTGATCGTGCCGTTGGCACTCTCATTTACCTGAGACTTCTTGTTAACCCTGAATTTCGCTTCGCTGGATTCAGGGTTATTACTATTTGTGCCTTTGGCACAGCTTTTCGGCTGGGTTTTACTCTTGCCAATGGTAAGGCCTGTAAATGGCCAGAATGAAATTCTGGGTAGGCAGATTGCCAAAGGCACTATCTGTAATTCCATTGGAGGAATAGGGTGAGCTGATTATGTTTTTTTTAGGTACTAATTTCTTTTTTAGTTTTAGGTTGGCTATATTATTTCAGAAATTCAGAAACGAGTCAGGTTTTTTGGTTTTCGAGGCATAAACTATCCAGCCTAGCGTAGTGTGAAATGGACTTTTTACTGTATCCTTTTATGGAAATCACCTATCCTAAACAATTAGCTATTGGCTACTACGCAGCTGGTTTTATCGCAATGCTTTTATATACTATAGGGAAGATATCTATAGTGCCGATTGCCATTGGACTTACTTTATTTGCATTATTTTTTACTATAAAAGCGTTCTCTGTATTTTTCGCCAACCCTGAATCGTCTGCAGTGAACTTCTTGATTTACTTCGGAATTGCGATTCAAATCGCCCTACAAAATGCCTTGCTTTTCGGTCATGAGTATAGATATATCCTTTTGAATTCCTCTTTGATAGTATGCGTAGCCGTTTTTGTTTTGATCTATAAATTCAACAAAAGTAAAACTCTGATTCCTTTAAATATTGTGGCTAGTATATTTACTTGTTCGATAAATCTTTTTGTAAATAATCAGTAAGCGGTTGAATGTGGAGTTTTTTTGAACTAGAGTGCAAACAGTAATTTGACGAACTCAACAAAAGTTTTTTTTTACCGCCAAGTCGCGAAGGACGCGAAGAACTCCGCAAAGGATTAAGGGGTCTTTTATGATTGAGTGTCAGACTGATCGTGCCGTTGGCACAACTGTTAAGTTGCATGTTTTAATTCTCTTGCCAATGGTAAGGCCTGTAAATGCCCAGAATGAAATTCTGGGTTAGTATGATCGGTGAGGTAGACAGAGTGCCAAAGGCACGATTAGTAATAGAAATAAAAATGGCTTCGTCAGATGTTGACGGAGCCATTTTCATACATAAGACACCAAACCTTGGAGGAGACCCTTCGACTTCGCTCAGGGTGACATTATGGAAGTGTTGAAACATTGCGTCGCAAGGAGAACTTACTTAAACCCCAGCTTCACTCTCACTTTATCCAACAATTCTGCGCCAACGGCCTTGGCCTTTTCTTCCCCTGCTGCCAATCTTATTTCGATTTCTTCGGGATGATTCATATAGAAATCAAAAAGCTCCCGTTCTTTTTTATATTTATCGAGGATTAGCTGCAATAATTCTTTTTTCGCATGGCCATAGCCATAGTTTCCGCCTTCGTAGTTAGCTTGCATCTGTTGGGTTTGCTCAGTTGTACCAAGCAAACTATAAAGTTTGAAGACATTATCAGTATCAGGATCTTTTGGTTCTTCCAATTCTTTGCTGTCGGTCACGATACTGTTTACATTTTTCTTCAGTGCTTTTTCCGGCAGGAAGATATCAATGAAGTTATTGTAGGACTTACTCATCTTCTGGCCGTCTGTGCCTGGAATGGTTTTTACCACTTCGTCGATTCTAGCTTCTGGAATTGTCAGGATATCCTCGCCTACGATTCTATTGAACGTAGAAGCAATATCCCGGGTCATTTCCAGGTGCTGCATCTGATCTTTTCCTACTGGAACCAAATCCGCTGAATACAGTAAAATATCAGCTGCCATCAAAACCGGGTAGGTGAATAGTCCCGCATTCACATCAGAAAGTCGCTCAGCCTTATCCTTGAAGCTATGCGCATTTGCAAGCATTGGGAAAGGAGTGAAGCAGTTCAGGTACCAAGTCAGTTCCGCTACCTCAGGTCTTCTAGACTGTCGATAAAAAGTCGTGTTTTCTATATCCAAGCCGAAGGCAAGCCAAGCTGCAGCGACTGCAAGCGTGTTTTGCTTGCGAACCTCGCCATCCTTTGAAGTGGTAAGGGAATGCAAGTCTGCAATAAATATGTACGACTCCTCCTTGTTCTGTTTAATCAATTCAATTGCAGGGACAATCGCGCCTAGGATATTTCCTAAGTGTGGTCTTCCGCTGCTTTGAATGCCTGTTAATACTCTTGCCATTGGTCTGATTTTGCTGCAAATTAAGTAAAACAGTCCTGAATACGTTTGAAATTATGCGTTAATTGCGGGTATGATTAGATTAGAAAAGTCCCTTTATACCCTCTTATTTCTGTGTTTTTTCTCCCAACTCACACAGGCTCAAGAAACTATAACTCCCAAATTGATCTGGGCTGTCAATAAGGTGGATTTGGGTACAATCTTGGAAGAGCAAGGGCCACAGGTCGCAGAATTCGAATTTACCCACACCCAGCTGATTCTCTTTTTTACATTGAGACCGTAGTGACTGATTGTGGTTGCACCACTGTAGAATACACTAAAGATACCCTGGTCGTAGGGGAAACTGGGATTTTAAAGGTTTCTTTTGATCCTTCCTCAGGCGCTGGATTTTTTTCTAGAATGATTGTAGTAAAAGGGAATCTTCAAGATGTGCAGGATACGCTTTACATTGAGGGCAATGCGATCCCAAGAGCTAGTGATCCTGTGGGGACATATAGGACAAGAAAAGGGGATCTTGGCTTTCGATTGGAGAAAATCAATGTCGGTGAAGTCTTTACCAATGTGCCAAAACTGAAGCAAGTGGAGGTCTTTAATTTTGGTAAGACTCCATTCTACAAGGATAGTCTGACCTATGTCGGACCTGAATATATACAAGTAAAGCAACTTACAGACTCCATTATGCCGAATGATCGCGGGTTACTTCAGGTGGCTTATAATGGAGCGATGAAAAATGATTTGGGCTATTTCGAAGATCAGGTTTCACTTACTTGGCAGGATTCTACCGGATTTATTGCTTTGAGTGTATTGGCGGATATTTTCGAATATTATGCCCCTTTTTCTAAGGATGATTTGAAGCAAGTTCCTCAACTGGTAATTGATCCTAAGGAAATCGATTTGAAGACAATTAAAAATTCTGCAATTCAGGAAAAGGAAGTTCTATTGACCAATAAGGGAAGAGAGCCTTTGGAAATAAAGAAGATTCAAGGCAATTGTACTTGTCTGAAGCTTGAGATTCCGAAGACTACTCTGGATCCAGGAGAATCAATATATCTCAAGGTGACTTTTGACCCAAAAGGAAGACAAGGAATAGATCAGCGGAATATTTACATCTTTAGTAATGATCCCTTGAATCCTGTTCAGTTATTTCTATTAAAAAGCAGGGTGGAATAGCCTTACATTTCAGGCGGTTAGATTCTTTTAAATAGATCAAACTGAGCGATATTTTGTGCTACTTCCTGTATTGCAAGCAATTATCGTTTAGCTTTGTTTAGTTTACTTTTATTGTTTAACCATGAAAAAGCATCTGCTATTTAGTTTTGGATTGTTGATTTGCTTGACTTTTATGTCTCTGAAAGTCACTGAAGTAAACCCTTATAGAATCTACCCCTATTTGCAAGTTTATGGAGAGGGAAAGATGCAGCTAACTTGGTTTGGTAATTCATTGACTTCCAGTGTTATTAAGCTTGTTGGGGATTCAGGAAACGTTCTGTATGAAGGTGAAGTCACTGGCGAACCTGTCCCTAATATTTACTATACGTCCCAGGAGAAAAGTCAAGTACTTACAGGTTTGGAGCAGGGGAGTTGGATAGAAAGTGACGAGGTCTTTCGCTACAGGATACCAATAGACCTACCTGCAGGTACAGCGGTAAACTATTTGGTTACTTTAGGAGGAGTAGCCTATGACGGTGCTTTTACCATGCCAGCTTCCAAGTCTAATTGGGAGAAAATTAGATTTATGGCATTGGCGGATTCTGAGACTGAACCCAGAGGAAGAGTAACCAACAGAGCTTGGTATCCAGGAAATCCACTATTCCGACCCATAACTACTGTCCCAGAACTTTGGAAGCAAAAGTTTGGAAGTACCATTGAGCAAGGGATTGAGATTCCAAATTACATGTTGACAGAGCAAGTTGGCTATAATGAAAACCTGAAAGTCATAAATTCCCGAAACCCGAACTTTATCCTAATGCCGGGTGATTTGGTACAAGGGGCTGGATATCAGCCTGGCTGGGACGAATTTTTTAGACAGAATGCAGGGAGTATGGGGAAGGGCCTGTCTAGCTATGCGATCATACCTGCACTTGGCAATTGGGAGTCTTATGGAGCAATCAGCGGAGGGTACGGAACCAATGAGAGGGGTGAATTTCTTCCGGTCGTAGGCAGGAACCGTTTTCATACCTATTTCGAAACCCCAATTGAAGATCCGCTTCAAAAGCATAAAAAAAGCTACTATCGTGTGGATTATGGGCCAGTAACTATTTTGACTCTGGATTCCAGCAACGGTACACCTGATCAAACTGCCGCAGATTTTGACGGGCAGCCTAAGCTTACGGGAAAACAATACACTGAGCCTGGCACTGATACTCAGGAAAACTATACGCTGGCACAATACAATGCTGCAGGAGGAAAAGATCTGAGCAGTTTTGGGCCAGGATCTGACCAATATATTTGGCTGGAAGAAAATCTGAAAGATGCCAGTGAAAATGGTCAGTTAATCTTTGTACAATATCACCACATTGCTTTTTCATCAGGCGAGCATGGTGTGCCGTTGAATCATGAGCTTTCTATTGGCCAAGTTGGAACACCGATGCGCATCTTGAATCCTATGTTGGAAAAATATGGTGTAGTTGCTGTTTTTTCAGGACATGATGAGTTGTTTGAACGAAGCTTTGTAGATGAAGATAATGATGGCAAAGGCATTATGTATTACGATGTAGGCGTAGCTGGTGATGGTCTTCGGGGGGAAAAGAGAGATTGGTTGGGTAATCCATTTAATACGCTCGATTACAATCCTTATCGAAAATGGTCCGCAGACCAGAGTTCTTTGGAGCAGTGGGATACCTCGGGCGCTAATCCCGTTTTAGTTGATGGAGGGAAACACTATGGGCATTTAGAAGTGAATTTGGAGAAAAAGGTAGAGGGAGATCAGGAGTTTGCTATAGTCAATTTTACACCCGTATATATTTTTCCAGTATTAGATCAAAACTACAATCTGCAGAAGGTAGAACGTCGGGTTTATAAAGACGAGGTAAGTCTGAAAATACCTTTGAGGAAAACTGAAGCTAAGCCTGTTGTAAAAGATAGGGTAGAGCTGGTGCTTAACGCTGAAGGGAAGGCTACCTTAAAACCAGAGCAGGTTTTTACGAATTGGCCTATAAGTTCGATTTACACCGTAACACTGAGTAAGTCAGATTTTTCATGCGAAAACCTAGGCGCTCAAGAAGTAACGGTAATAATCAAGGACGATAAGGGGAATACGTGGGAGGATAAAATTGAAGTGGTTGTTCAGGATAAATCAGCGCCTGTGGTGCAAACAAACAATCTGGAAGTTGAACTTGATTTAACAATTGGTCAACTCGAATTGAATCCAGAGGATTTTATTCAATCAATATCTGATAATTGTGCTGTAAAAGAGGTGACTATCAGCAAAACCAAAGTCACCTGTGAGGATGTAGGAAAAGAGCTTACGGTTGAGCTAGGAGCTGTCGATTTCTCTGGAAACGTCACAGAAAAAAATGCCACTGTATTAGTAAGGAGTTTTACTTCTAGTCCAGTAACCATCACAGGTTCAGAATCCATTTGTGGTGGCACAAAGCAAACTCTGACTTTGAATTCGGAAGCTCCCTTTGAAGTGGTAAGATGGAGAAAGAATGGAACAGAAATTTCAGGTGCTACAGGAGAAACCTTGGAGATAGAAGGAGCTGGAACTTACAAGGCTGTTATCAGATACGCAGGAGCTTGTCTTTTTGAGACGGATGAATTCATTGTTAAAGCGGCTAATACTACTCCGGTTACTATTACCGGTTCAGAATCCATTTGCGGGGGAACAAAGCAAACTTTAACCTTAAAGTCAGAAGCCGCATTTGAGGTGGTGAAATGGCGAAGAAATGGAACGGAAATTTCTGGAGCAATAGGAAAAACTTTGGAAATCGAAACTGCAGGAACTTATCAGGCTATAGTAAAGAATGGTGGAGGATGTTTAGTTGAAACTCCCAATTTCATTGTAAAAGAAGCTAGTTCCACTCCAGTGACCATCACAGGTTCTGAGTCTATTTGTGTTGGTACTAAGCAAACGCTTACGCTCAAGTCAGAAGCTGCATTTGAGGTGGTGAAATGGAGAAGAAATGGAACGGAAATTTCTGGAGCAACAGGAAAAACTTTGGAAATCGAAACTGCAGGAACGTATCAGGCAATTGTTAGAACTGCAGGTGGATGCCGAGTTGAAACTCCTAATTTCATTGTAAAAGAAGCCAATTCAACTCCAGTGACCATCACAGGTTCAGAAACTATTTGTGTTGGCACAAAACAAACCCTGACTCTAAAGTCAGAAGCTGCTTTTGAGGTAGTGAAGTGGAGAAGAAATGGAACTGAGATTGCTGGAGCTACTGGGAAAACATTGGAAATCGAAAGTGCAGGAACCTATCAGGCAATTGTTAGAACTGCAGGTGGATGTCTTGTTGAAACAGCAGATTTCATCGTGAAAGAAAGCGCCAGTGCAGCAGTTTCAATTAGCGGTCCTGCTGCTATTTGCGCTGGAGACAATCAGATGTTGACATTGGCCTCAGAAGCCGAATTTGAGGTGGTAAGATGGAGAAGAAACGGAACAGAGATTACTGGAGCTACCAATAAAACCCTTGAAATAGAAGAGGGTGGAAGTTACCATGCGATTGTTAGACTTGCGGGTGGTTGCCTTGTTGAAACGGAGAAATTTGTTGTGGAATCAGCTGCTAAACCAAGTGGAGAGATCATAGTGGACGGAAATATTCTGAAAGCTCCAGAAGGTAATTTTACCTATCAGTGGTTTAGAAATGGAGAAAAACTGGAGGGAGAAACGAAGCAGAAACTCACTGTAAATCAAATGGGAGAATTCAGCGTGGAGTTGACCAACGAGGCTGGCTGTACGACTCGCCTTGTGCCAGTTATTATGACTATTTCAGGCATTTTCAATCCAGGGATCCTAGTGTCTGAGGAATTGAAAATCTATCCTAATCCTGCTTCATCCCAAGTTGAAATTCAAGCCTTGGGAGATTTGAAATTTGCCGAAAATTCTATGCGAATTTATGATAATAGCGGCAAGGAAGTTAGTTCCAGTGTGGAGTTGATCCGTCAGAGTTCAAGATCTGTCACCCTAGCGATACCTAGACTTTCAGCAGGAACTTATGTGATCATGGTAGAAAGTCAGAATAGCGGAGTGTTTGTAGGAAAGATGATTAAACAGTAGGAATACAAATACCATTTAAAAAGCCTCACAAAATGAGTTTGTGAGGCTTTTTTCGTCATGATTGAAAACCTATTTATGATTTTCCCAGTATTCTTTTGGCGTAACTATTCTAGTGTCTTTAAAGCTTTTCATTGTAAAATCATTTGTGTTACCTGTTATCAAATAATCTGCTTTTGATATCTGTGCCAACTCTAAAAGTCGGTTGTCAGGCTCATCCTTGATGATTTTCAATGTGTCGTTTGGATCAGAGATTTCTGATATTTCGCTCAATCTTGCAATTAGAAAATCGGCGTTTGTTTTAAAATCATAAAATCTTGCGAATTTGGGACGACTAAGGACTTCAGTATATTCTTGAAGTATTTGACTTGATAGACAAATTATAGCATTTCCTTCAATGCAATGCTCAAGAATTAAATAAGGGTAATTTTTTTGGATTAAGGCAGAGACGATTACGTTCGCATCAAGAATTACTTTTTGCATTCCTGTGAGCGTTTATTTCTTCATCAATTTCCTCCAGTGTCATATTGGAAAGCCCATATTTGTTAGCTAACTGAACGCTTTTTTCTAATGTCTGCTTTGTAATCTTTTTTCCGACGATTTCGATAAGTTCAGAAAAAGACAACGTGTTTTTATCAAGACCTAATTGGTCGAATTCAGAATCAGATAGTAGGAGGTTTAGAGATTTCATAACACTTAGGTTTAAGTTCTAATTTACGTTTTTTTTCCTTACAGGTTGACAATCTATTCTTTTCTGTCCTTCCTCACTATTTTCACAACACGGTTATAGATTATTTCTGCCAAGTTCCAGTCATAGCCATCAAAGTTGGTGGTATTGTTAAACTGGATAATGACGGTATCAATGTCTTTGTGGTATTCTGCAATACTCTGATATCCAGGAAGCAAACCGGTATGTTCATAGACATAAATCTCTGAATAGATCTCCTGTTCGCCTTCTTTGAAAACGGAGCCATCGTTTAATGCCCGAAGGAAAATGCCCACATCTTCCGCGGTAGCGAGCATTAAGCCAGTGTCTTCCGTCTTGAAGTCTTGGTCAACTCCCACATAATACCCACTCATTACTTCATCCATATCCACCTCATTAAGTGAAGTGTAGGTATTCTTGAGCCCAAGCGGAGTCAATATCTCCTCCCGGATAAATTGCTGATGAGGATAGCCTACGGTTTTATCAATTAGATCAGAGATCAACATGTAGTTTGTATTGGAATAGCCATAGCTTTCACCGGGTTCAAAGTCGGCGGGTAAATCCAATCCATAAGCCAAAGTCTCCTCTTTGTTCTTGGGAGGATTAGTCCAATAATCTGGATGATCTACAAAGTTTGGAATGCCAGATCTATGCTGCACCATCATTCTCAGCGTGATTCTATCCGAATTCTCTATCCTTCCTGCCAGTTCCGGAAAGTATTCAGCTACAGTTTTGTCCAAAGACAAACGCCCATCTTTGACCAGTTTGGCAACAGAAACGGCAACATAAAGCTTGGTGATACTGGCAATCTTAAATAGTGCCTCAGGATAAGCAGGTATTTTCTTTTCCCGATCATGCCAGCCAGCGGCATAAAACTCTGGGGACTTACCACCCTGATCCACATAAACAATCATCCCATCAAACCCCTGATCAACTCCTTCTTCTAACTGTTCCTGCACTGAATCGGGTAGAGGTACTATCCAAGCCTTCACCAAAGGCCATGGAACAAAATACAGGGAACCTATGCTTGCAAGAATAAATAGGATTCGGAAGATTTGTTTGATTTTGGGGGAGGGCATGATGTTTTAGGGGTTAATACTCACCTGAATCGTTTTTCGAATTGTCCTGAAAACTATTGAGTATTGGTGTCATTGAAGATGGTTTATTTAGAAATTGGATGTTTAAATTCCAATTGTTTCTATTTTTAATAGTAATGCCCAAAATATTGTTCCTATGATCATTAACAAATACAACCTAACCCACCAAGTAAAGGAAGTTGAGTTATAATATTTGTTATAAAATTGGGTGAATACAAAAGAAAGCAACCATGAACCAATAAATTGAAAAACAGTATTGCCTAAAGTCTTTTTTAGTTCTAATTGATTAGCGAATAAGAGTGAAAAAAATGACAATATTACTAAGCCAGATATTATTGCTATTCTTCTTTTCTCTAAAGACAAATTCCTGAACTGTTTAAAGTATTTAATCATTTTTAGTATTGTTAGTCAACCTTATAAATAGTGACCCTAATCTCATGAGTTTGATAATTTAGGTTTTTAAATGATCCACAAAGTGTATGAAAAGTCGAATTTATCTTACTTGTCAAAATTTAGAGCCCTTCTTCGCGCCCTCCGCGTTTCCCTCCGTGACCTCCGCGGTTAAAAACCTACACAAAAGCAGGAATCCCCGTAATCTCCTGACCCAAAATCAACAAGTGAATATCATGTGTTCCTTCATAGGTAATTACGGATTCCAAGTTCATCATATGACGCATAATCGGATATTCTCCTGTGATGCCCATTCCACCATGGATTTGTCTTGCCTCACGGGCGATATTGAGCGCCATTTCCACATTGTTGCGCTTGGCCATGGAGATATGGACAGTTTTGGCTTTTCCCTCATTCATCATCTTGCCGACTTTCCAGGCGAAAACTGAGCTTTGGTGATTTCGGTAAGCATTTCAGAGAGTTTCTTCTGTACAAGTTGAAAACCTGCGATGGGTTTACCGAATTGGATACGCTCAGCGGCGTACTTTCTCGCAGACTCATAACAGTCCATCGCAGCGCCGATCGCTCCCCAAGCGATTCCAAATCGTGCAGAATCCAAGCACATCAGTGGAGCACCCAAACCTGATTTGCCAGGAAGAAGATTTTCCTTTGGCACTTTCACATTATCAAAAACCAATTCTCCCGTACAGGAAGCGCGAAGAGACCACTTCCCGTGAGTTTCCGGCGTGGTGAACCCTTCCATTCCCCGCTCCACGATCAAACCATGAATTCGGCCTTCTTCATTTTTTGCCCAGACCACTGCGATATCCGCTTCGGGAGAATTTGAAATCCACATTTTGGCACCATTCAGCAAGTAATGATCACCCATGTCTTTGAAGTTGGTCACCATGCCAGATGGGTTGGAGCCGTGATCTGGCTCAGTAAGTCCAAAGCAGCCCAGCATTTCACCAGAAGCTAGTTTTGGCAAGTATTTGTTTCGCTGTTCTTCCGAACCGAATTTATAAATAGGATACATTACCAACGAACCCTGCACAGAGGCCGTCGAGCGCATACCTGAGTCACCCCGTTCGATTTCCTGCATGATTAAGCCATAGGCAATATAATCCAAGCCACCACCTCCATATTGCTCAGGAATCTGCGGTCCAAATGCTCCCACATCGCCGAATTTCTTGACGATTTCGCTAGGGAAGTGAGCCTTTTGAGCCCAGTCTTCTATGTATGGAGAGATCTCTTTTTTGACAAAATCCCGGATGGAAGATCTGATCAATTTATGCTCATCAGTAAGCAAATCATCAAGGTCTAAAAAATCAACGCCCTCGAAGGTATCTTGCTTTAATGACTTTCGGATTTCAATTGACTCCATGGTTTTTTTGGTTTTATAGAATGAATCTGTGACTTTTGTCGGGATTTTAAAAATCCAGAGCTGATCCTAATTAAACGGATCGCTCACGAAAATACTACCTTTTTGTCCTAAAAGTACTTATGGAAGAGTCCCAATTTGACCCCAAGATATTAGATAAAATTGAACTGCTTCAGCAGAAATTTAAAGCTTCCGGTCAGGATATGCTTTCTTACTTGGAAGGTTTGCAGTATGCGGATTATTTGGCCTACTGGGACTATATCAATTTGGATGTGTTGCTTTCCCTACAGCAGCCGAAGACTTCTTTCAAAGACGAAAAGATCTTCATTATTTATCATCAGATTACGGAGCTTTATTTTAAGTTGATTATTTCTGAAATGGAGCAAATTTCAGATTTACAGCCGATTACAGAGCAATTTTTTAAGGCAAGGCTGGAGCGTATCAATATGTACTTTGATCAGTTGATTGGTTCTTTTGCTATGATGTGGAAAGGGATGGAGCAGGAGCAATTTCTCAAATTCCGAATGTCCCTGCTTCCTGCCAGTGGGTTCCAAAGTGCACAATATCGGGAGATAGAATTGATGGCTGCGGATGCATTTAACCTCGTTGCATTGGATAAGCGAACTGATCCTGATTTCCATACTCCGACGGATGAGATTTTTGAAAACCTGTATTGGCAGCAGGGGGCGGTTGAATTGGCGACTGGCGAGAAAACGCTGACGCTAAAGAATTTTGAAGCGAAGTATAGCAAGAAATTAATGGATCTCATCGATGCCTATAGACGCAAAAATCTATGGCAGAAGTACATAGATCTTCCTGATCCTTCAGCTGAATTGACGGAAGAGATGAAGCAGTTTGATCTGAAGGCAAATGTTTTTTGGCCACTGGCGCATTACAAGTCTGCAGTTAGATTTCTACAGAGAGATCCCGTGGATATTGCGGCTACTGGTGGCACCAACTGGCAGAAATACCTTCCTCCGCGCTTCCAGAAGGTAATTTTCTACCCTGAACTTTGGACTGAGCAGGAAAGAGAAGACTGGGGCAAAGGTTGGGTAGTGAAGGAGATTTTTGGGGAAGAGTAGGTTTTAGAGTAGCATGATATAAGTAGCAAGAAGCAAGACGCTAGAATCAAGACCTTTGCAGAAGGTGTCAATTCTAACATGAGCGAAGCCTGAAGGGATAAAAGGAATATAGTTTCATAGGTATTGGCTTTGTTGGGAATCCTCGTATGTGTGAAATTTTTAAGAGGGAGTTGTCCTATAAGATTTGTGAAGAGCCTCATGGATTTCTAGGCGTTTAAGTTTTACGTGACCTTAAGTCTAATGAAGCTGGGTGTTTTATAAGGATTTACATTCTTCTGACGGTTCAAATTTCTGATTCCAGAATTTTACTAGCATCTTAGGATATCAAGTGAAAAGCTAGATTTTGGATTCATGAGTAAAAAGTCAGATTTGTCCCAAGGGAATTTAATACGGAGCCTTTTTACCTTGGCTTGGCCGATTATTATGGCAAATATTCTGCAGACTGCCTATCAGCTAATTGATACTTTTTGGCTGGGGAGATTAGGCGCAAACGCTGTAGCTGCAGTGAGTATTAGTTTTCCGATATTATTTCTGGTGCTATCTCTTGGCGCTGGACTTACCTTGGCGGGAACAGTTATCGTTTCCCAATATAAAGGAGCCGATGATCAGCGGATGATAGATTTTAGTGCTTCGCAAACCGTTTTAGTGATCTTCTTTGTCTCTGCCATGCTGGCAGTTTTAGGCTACGTTGGTGCTTCACCCTTAATGAATTTGGTTGGTGCAGGGCCAGAAACGCTGGATGATTCGGTTAAGTATTTCCAGGTTTCATCCTTTGGGTTCGTCTTTCTCTTTATGTTTTTCACTTTCCAGTCGCTGATGCGAGGCATTGGAAATGTGTTGATGCCGATGTATATCGTTTTGGGTACCGTTCTGCTAAATCTGGTTTTAGATCCACTTTTCATTTTTGGGTTTGGATCCATTGAGGGCTATGGAGTAGCTGGTGCAGCTGTGGCGAGTATTATCACGCAGGGCTTATCTGCTCTCGTAGGAATTGTGATTCTGTTTCGTGGTAAAAAAGGGATTAAAATCCGACTTGCTGACATGAAACCAGACTTCCAGTGGATCAAGCGTATGTTTGAATTGGGGATTCCAGCCAGTTTGGAGCAATCCTCTCGCTCCGCAGTCTTGACGGTATTGGTGATGTTGGTTACGAGTTTTGGTAGTGGGGTAGTTGCTGCTTATGGAATTGGAGCAAGGATTTTGAGTTTGGTAATTGTTCCGGCGCAAGGATTAGCCATGGCGACGACGACCATGGTAGGTCAGAATATTGGAGCTTCTAAAATTAAGAAAGCCGAAAGTATTGGAAATCTAAGCGTAAAAGTCGCCTTCTTTGGCCTGACTGGAATTGGCCTTTTATTATTTGTTTTTGCGGAGAATCTAACGGCATTCTTCGTCCCCAATGATCCTGAAGTGATCAGAGACGGAGCAACTTTTATAAGAATTATGGCACCTAGCTTTGGTTTGCTTGGTGTCAACCAAGTTCTGAATGGACTCTTCAACGGAGCAAGATTTACCCAAGCTTCCTTATTGATTTCCATTTTTAGTTTGTGGATCGTGCGCTTTCCTACAGCATTTGTGCTTTCTCAGAAAACAACGCTGGCTTTTGAGGGGATTTGGTGGGCTTTCCCAATTTCCAATTTTATAGCAGCATTGGTTGCCTTTATTTATTTCAAAACCGGCCATTGGAAAATACGGACGATCAGACATCGAGGTGATTGGCTCGGAACGGGAATAGGTTGAAATTTTGAACTATCAGGATAACCTCAATTGAAAATCAACTTATTTTAGTCATCACTTACATTCATTTTCACATACTAAAGCTAGATCATGAAGCTACATAATTGCAAAAACTACCAAGAAATGTCTCAGCTAGGAGCTGAGCTCGTTCATGCAGAGGTTGAGATCAATCCTGATTTGCTTTTTTGCGCAGCAAGTGGAAATTCCCCCGCTGGATTGTATGAATTGATGGTGGAAAAACAACTCGATTCACCTGGCTTTTTCGATTGGATGAATGTGATCAAACTCGATGAGTGGGTGGGATTGCCCAAGGATTCCACATTTACTTCCGAATATGATATTCAGGAGAAGTTGGTCAAAAAATTGGGGATAAAGGATGATAGATACTTCTCATTTGATGTGGAAACAGGTGACCCGGAGTCAGAATGCGATAGGATTCAGGATAAAATTGTTGAATTCACTGGCATAGATATTTGTATTCTGGGGATAGGTATAAATGGTCACATCGCGTTAAATGAGCCTGAAGATTATCTTCAACCAGAATGCCATGTAGCCAATTTGCATCCGGTTACTTTAGCAAGTGGAATGATTGAGAAAGTTGGAATTCCCTTAACTCAGGGAATGACTATGGGGATTGGAAATATTATGGCTTCGAAAATGGTCATTCTCTTTATCACTGGAAAGGGCAAAAAGCAGGCTTTGGATTTATTAATGGAAGGAAAAATCCGGACAGACCTGCCCGCTTCAGTTCTCTGGCTTCACCCAAATGCGCATGTAATCGTGGATAGGAAGTCGGTTCATTGAAAAATCTGGATACCCTCAAAGATGGCTTCAGCCAAAATCCCTTTGCTCATTCTGTTAGGTGACCGAAGACGGGTGACTCCCGCACTGGCGGAAAGACTGACGCGGCCTTAGCGATAGTGTTGACCAATACTTATAGTGCCTTGGTCTCTCTGCTTGCAGAAAAGCAGATACTCAAATTATGGGATAGAGCAGTTGATTGTAAAAAGGGAAGCCATGGCTAAAAGCGACAAAAACTGTCTGATATGCGTTTGATAATTCTTTAATAACTCTTAGAGTTTTTCGATCAGCGGAAATTTCCTTTTATTTCGCCCCTCATTATTTTTCCAATTTTCAAATGACCTGGCAATTAATAAAAGATGCCCTGCGTGGAAAAGAGCAGGATTTCACTAGTCTTTCCCTTAAAACGGCAATTTTTGTACTTGCTATTCCCATGATCCTCGAGATGATGATGGAGTCAGCTTTTGCAGTAGTTGATATCTTTTTTGTAGCCAAACTTGGCGAGCATGCCATTGCTACGGTTGGATTGACTGAGTCCGTTGTGGTGTTGGTTTATGCCATGGGATTTGGTATAAGCATGGCAGCGACTGCCTTAATTTCCAGAAGATTTGGTGAAAAAGAATACTTCGAGGCGGGAGCTGCAGCTTTTCAATTGCTAATTGTTGGTGGAGCTATTTCTATTGTACTTGGAGTGCTAGGTTGGATCTTTGCCCCAGACATTCTGGGTTTGATGGGAGCAGAGCCAAAAGTGATAGAAACCGGAGTCAATTATACCCGAATTATTTTTGCCGGAAATACTGCCATTATGCTCTTATTTCTTCTGAATGGAGCATTTCGAGGGGCAGGCCAAGCACATCATGCGATGCGATCACTTTGGATTGCTAATGGCCTGAATATGATTTTGGATCCAATTCTGATTTTTGGAGTTGGAAATATTGAAGGTTTTGGCTTAGAAGGAGCAGCAATTGCGACGACTTTTGGTAGAGGAGTTGGTGTAGTTTATCAGTTGTTTCATCTATTCAATGGAAAGCACAAGCTGAAAATCCTGAAGGAAAACATTGTGATCTCCTGGAAATAATCAAGAGAATCATGGAAATAGCAATTGGTGGAATGGGGCAATTTCTGATTGATTCCGTGTCTTGGATTGCGCTAACTCGGATGAACGCTGAGTTTGGATCTGCCTCCTTAGCTGGATTTACTATAGCATTTAGAATATTGATTTTTACACTTTTACCTGCTTGGGGTTTATCTGGAGCTGCATCTACTTTGGTGGGGCAGAACTTGGGTGCCAAGCAACCAGATCGTGCTGAGAAAGCTGTTTGGTTAACCACCAGATACACGGTGATTTTCATGGCATCAGTCACAGGCATTTATCTGCTTTTTAATCAGCAATTGGCTGGATTCTTCACCTCTATTCCCGAAGTGCAGTCAGTAGCCGCTCAAGGACTTTGGGTGGTCGCGCTTGGTTACGTTTTCTTCGCTGTTGGTATGGTGCTGACACAGGCTTTCAATGGGGCAGGAGATACCAAAACACCTGCTTGGATCAACATAGGTGTACTTTGGTTTATTGAAATTCCGCTAGCTTATGTGTTGGCTTTTCCTTTAGGATTGGCTCATTTGGGGATTTTCATTTCCATCGCATTTAGCCATAGTTTCCATTCTGTAGTTTCTCTTTATTTCTTTAGAAAAGGCAAATGGAAGCTAAAGGAGGTTTAAAAGCCGGGTCAAGTCAGGTGATTTTGTTAAATTAAATGGCCTCTACAGCAAAATCTACAGCTATGGAATTTGAACGACGTATTCTACAGAAACTTGTCCTTGCTCTTAGCAATGCTAGTATTGGTCCACTTCCTACTGATGAATATTTGATCGAAAGAATCAGGGTTAGAATGAAGGGCTTACAAAATCCTAAAGTTGATAATAAAAACAACGAGATAAGCTTTGCCAAATTTACTTCTCCTGTTTGTTTTTCCGCGGCTGCTGAAGTGCAGGCAGATTACCGAACTGATACTACTTTCTTCTCCCAAATTGATATTTACATTGACGAATTAATTCAAAAACAGTGCTGATAACCTTCAGCCAAACAGCATTAAAATTTTATCCATTATAACCCTAAACACTATGACTACTTTAAACACTTATCTGACCTTCGAAGGAAACTGTGAGAATGCCTTCAATTTTTATCGCTCTGTTTTCGGAGGAGAATTTGCCCATGTGGGAAGATTTTCTGACATGCCCGCTGACCCCACTTATCCTATTGGAGATGAGTTTAGAAACCAAATCATGCATATCAGTTTGCCTATAAGCAAAGAATGTATTTTGATGGGATCTGATACAGGAGGGCATGGTGGTCCTTTAACTGTGGGTAATAATTTCTCTATTTCTATTAACACTGATTCAAAGGAGAAAGCTGATGCCTTTTTTACGAAGCTTTCCGCCGATGGAAAGGTGACAATGCCTATGGCAAGTACTTTCTGGGGAGATTATTTCGGGATGCTTACTGATCGATTTGGAATTAATTGGATGATTTCTTTTGCTGAAGCTGCTCCTCAGAGTTGATCAGGCGTTCGATATCTAATTCAATCCAGCTTGGCACATGACAATCCTACAAACCTGTATTGATTGATTGGCGCAAGTCTTCAGACTTGTGCCTATTTTAATGCAGTCTTCAGATTGTTGTATGAAACTGAAATAGAAGTCAGAAGACTTCATTATTGTGGGTCCAAGCCCGCCTGTCGTCGGACAGGTCAGAAGACTTGAACCAGAAAACATCCCAATTTGTGGCTTTTAAGTCATACTAGATTTTATCTGACTGAATTTTTGAATAACATTTCATTGCTAATTTCCAGGCAGCAATTCCTAATTCATCCTTACCTTTGAGTTACACTCAGCAAAGAGCATTCATGACAAATTCAGATATTTTACGGACCATTCGGTATATTTTCAATTACAAAGACCCTGAAATGGTAGCCATTTTTAAAGCCGGAGGATTGGATCTAAAGCGGGAAGAGGTTGCAAATTTTTTGAAAAATGATGACGAGGAGTATTTCCAAGCTATTATCGATAAAGACCTGGCGGCTTTTTTGAACGGTTTTATTATTGACAAGAGAGGGAAAAAAGATGGTGAAGACCCAAAGCCTGAAAAGTCCTTAAATAACAATATCATTTTTAGGAAACTTCGAATAGCCCTGAATTTGAAGGAAGACGATGTGCTTGAAATTCTCTCTTCCGTAGGTATGCATATCAGTCCACACGAGTTGAGTGCCTTCTTTAGAAAGCCTAGCCAATCCCAATACAGACCTTGTAAAGACCAAATTCTCAGGAATTTCTTAAATGGGTTGAAAAAGAAACATCGTCCAACGGTCTAGTTAGTCTTCGACAAAGACATCTACTACTCTTCCCACTTCTCCGGTATCCAGCATTACTTTGATCCCATGGTGATGTGTTGGAGAGGAGGTTAAAATTCGCTTGACGAAGCCTTCGGTGAGTTCACCAGATCTTTGATGGTGTTTTTGTACAATGGTGACTTCGCTGTCGATTTGAATGTTTTTTCGGATGGTTCCAGACAGAGTTTTCTTTTCCATTTTGAATTTGTCGGGTTTGTAGGTGCAAGTTACTCTGCTTAGTTAGAATGCCAGTATAAATTTGAGAGTAGATTTTTTGTAGCGCTATGCAGCTAGGTCACGTAATAGTTATATCCCGTATATCCTGATTTTCTTTATTTAATCAGTGGACTTTTCAAATAAACCGACCTTTGTATATGAAAACAAACCTGCTTCCTCTACTCGCTATTGTTTTGTTTATCATCAGTTGCAAGGATAATGATGATGTCAATCCCGAGGTATTGACCCAGAGTCATTGGCAAAAAGTCATTGAATACAAGACTGATGATCAGTCCTACGATATTATTTATTCCATTGAATTCAAGTTAGATGGTGAGGTGTATGCTGAGGTTTTTGCCAAGGATATGGAGACTGGGAGTGTGTTAGGCTTTCTGGAATATTATAATGGCAACTACCAAATTGTTGAAAATAAAATAACAGTTTCTATTTCAGAACATTACATTAACATGGGTGGAACGATGTTTTCGGACAAAGAAGGGCTCAGCTTGCAGGATCAAGGAAATCTATCCAGAGAATTTCAACTCAGAAATAAGAATAAAGAGCTCCATACCATTATGCCACCTTATGCAAGCTCCTTAGGAATTATTTATACTAGAGTAGAGAAGTAAGGTTGTTTACAGTTTCATTACTCAGAACAAAAAAAGGGCTGATTCCTATGGAAGTCAGCCCTTTTAAGTTGGTTTAGTTTTCAAAACACCCATCAATTGTCTTGGGGGATGTTTACAAGTAACGCTATCAAATCCTTCGGCGTATGTACAGTACCTAGTTTTTCATCCTGAAAAATCACCTGAAGCTGATATTCCAATTCGAAAATCAGACCATTAATAAAGACTTGATCCATGTTCAATTGCTGTACAAAGTCCGCATTTTTTTGCTGACCTGTCAAAGTGATACCATAGGAGTGAAATACTTCGATGGCTTTTTTTAGTAGTGTAAAGTGTTGGTTCATAGTGATGTGTATAGAAGTGAAAAGTTAATAGCTATATGGAATTCTAATCACTGTCACTTAAAACAGAAATCGTGTATCTAAGTTCCCAGTATTTGAAATAACGTGATAAACTGAATATTGCTACTTCAAACTATAGATTTAACAATTTATAGCTTTGTTAATTTTCACACTCAATCTGTTGGCGGGTTAGAAAATGATTTCTATTCTTAACATCTACGAATACAAGATGTTTTTTGGATTGATGGATAAAAATGAATGGGATACGCTCTACAAGATCTTCTTACTCTGAAGTTTTTACGTCTGAGTTTACTGCTTCCTTGATAGAGTCACTATCCCAAGTATGGTCATTCACTGAGAATTTTCTCATCAATTCACCATTTAATAGACTTTCCTGCATTTCTATTTGCTGTCTACTTTTGGTGATATACTCATCCCTGTTGTCTTTGAAGTTCACCAATACCTTCAAAGCACCTTCATCGTAATCCCGGAATTGTTTTGCCAAACGATGAACTGTATGAGCACGGAAACCGAGCTTTTTCAATACGTCTTCTCCCATTTTGATAGAAGTATCTAAGTGTTCACGGTAGATATTTTTCACCCCCATTTCCATGAGTTCAAAAGCATCATATCGGTTTTTTGCTCTGATCATAACTTCCAAATGTGGAAATTCCTCTTTGCAAAGTTCTACCAGTTTGATGCTATATTCCGTGTTGTCAAGTGCTGAAATCAATATTGATGCATCCATGACTCCTGCTGAAAGCAAAAGATCTGCACGGGTGCCATCGCCAAAATATACTTTGAACCCCATTTTGCGAAGGTACTCTACGCGGTCAGGGTCTGCATCCAGAATGGTTGCCTCCACACCATTCGCCCTTAGAAATCTTCCCAGAGTGGACCCGAAATGACCAAATCCTACTAGTATCACCTTGTTGTGCTCGTCGATGCGATCCATTTCTTTTTCAATCACTTGATCTTTTCTATTTAAAGTAGGAAGGATGACTTTGTCGAGAATAACCATCAGAATAGGAGTGATAGTCATGCTCAATGCGGTGACAGCCATCAGTGTATCGGAAATGGACTGATCGAATATCCCCAACTGAAGTGCGAAAGCATATGTCACAAATGAGAATTCTCCGACTTGCGAAAGGCCAATTGCACAACTCAGATTATCAGCTGGTCTAAGTTTTTTTGACTTTCCTATGATTAGCAAGATGATTGTTTTCAGAACAATTATTCCTAAGGTCAAAGAAATGACGGTGGAAGCATTATTGAATATCAAACTGAAATTAATCGTAGATCCAACAGCCATAAAAAATAGCCCTAAAAGCAATCCTTTGAACGGCTCTAAGTCGGATTCTAGCGCGTGTCGGTATGGCGAATTGGCTAGGATAACTCCCGCCAAAAATGCTCCCAAGGCAGGGCTTAGTCCCACAAGCTCCATCAAAAAGGAAATTCCTACTACGATCAATAAGGCGGATGCTGTGAATAATTCGCGGAGTCTACTTTTAGCAACATAATTTAGCAATGGGCCAAACCCGAATTGACCAAGAAGAACTACTATTCCAATCGCACCAAAAATAGACAAAGTTTGAGCCCAACCGGGTAAGCTATCTATCAATCCATGCATCTCTGAAGCATTGGATGCCGGAATAGGGTCACCGACTATCAGTAATGGTAAGATTGCTAAAATTGGGATGACAGCGATATCTTGCATCAAAAGCACACCAAAGGAAAGCTTCCCGATTGGACCGTTCATTTGATTTTTTTCTTTGAGAGATTGCAGCACAATAGCGGTGGATGAAAGTGCCATTGAAAGTCCAATCGCGAGGGAGATCTGCCATTGGACTTGCAATAGAATTCCTATTCCAAATACCAAAGCAGAGGTAATCAGCACTTGACTCAACCCGACTTTTAGAATCAACTGACGCATTTTCCAAAGATTCTTGGGCTCTAATTCCAGACCTATCAGAAATAGCATCATTACCACTCCAAACTCTGTGGCATGCATGATATCTTGGCCTTGGCCTTCATTGGTAATAAAGCCAAGCAAGTAGGGGCCGATCAGGATTCCTGCAATCAAATATCCAAGCACCGAGCCCATTCCAAGTTTTTTGGCAACAGGTACACAGATAATCGCAGCAATAATATATAGGATGGCATTTACCAAAAATCCATTCATGAGTTTAGATATTAGAGATTTTTAAGGTAAGAGAGGTCAGCTGCGTCTCGAAGTTCTAGGAGAAATTCCCGATAGGAATTTGCTTTTTCCTTGAGATCAAGGGCGGAGATTTTATGAGTTCCAGCCACTTGGAAAGGAGGTAAATAAGTCATGTTACACAATCTTGCAGTTTGCTCAAATGGCCTTAGAAAGTCTTCAATTTTATACTTATTTCTTCCATCGTATTGATACGCTTCCTGAGATCCACCTGAAGTGATGGCATTTGCGATGTATTTTCCTTTGAGATAAATACCTCCTGGTCCCATACGCCCAGCCAAACTCCAACACCAGATCTATCCACTGCTTCATGAGCGGAGGACAGGAATACCAATAAATAGGATGATGCCAAATGACTACCTCAGCCTCAAAAAGTGCTTCTTGCTCAGCTTGAATGGAAATATTGAAATCAGGATATAGTTCGTATAAATCTCGAATTTCAATGTTTTCAATTCCTGAAATAGCTTGAATTAACGCTTGATTTACCTCGGAATGCTCAAATTTAGGGTGGGCAAAAAGAACAAGTACTTTACGCATCTATACTGCCTTTATCCTTGGAAATTAATTTTCTTATGTGTGCCATCACAGAAAGGTTTGTTTTGACTGGAACCACATCTGCAAAAAGCTGAGACCTTACTTTGGTTTTTGATATGACCATTAGGGAGCTTAACCTTCAGGTTTCCATAGACCATCAAAGGACCGTTAGGCATTACTTCCACCAATTGCTCAGACATCACATCTCCTGAGCTTGTTTCTTTTTCTTCTTTGAAATAGTAGCCAAGTGCACCACTTGGGCATTTATCTATTTGCTTTACAATTTCCTCCGTACTTGCTCCATCTGCTTTTACCCAAGGTCTTTTTTCAAAATCAAATACAGAAGGGAGGCCTTTGACACAATTTTTGGAATGAATGCATTTATGTGGTTCCCAAGTGATGGTAACTTCTCCGTTGGAATACTCTTTATGAATAGGGGTATCTGACATAATTGGATTAAAAACTGGAATGTTTAAGATTTACAAATTATCGATTTTTGAGTTATAAAACGGAAAGCAGATTAATAAAAAAAGACCCAGTTAGCTAACCGGGTCTTGCATAATCAATCGAATCATTTATGATATTTTAGAGTCATTTGACACCATTTTTTAAGGATTAAAAGGATTAATCCTTTAGCTGTTTTTCAAGTATTTTTTGCCATTTTTCGGCAATTCCACGTTCTCCAGCAACATCAGTAAATAGCTCTCCATCATACATTTCTATTGTTTTCGGAGAATGACTTGAGTCCTTAAAATGAAATTGCAAGGCAAGGTATTCAAGAATATGACGCTTCTCCTTACCTACCTTTACCATGCGACTTTTCTCTTGAATACTTACTTTGTTTACCTCTTTGAGGTCCACCATGCTTTGCTCAGGATAGCTTCCAAATCTGTGATATATCAACTTTTTATGTTGAATATCTAAGCCGAGATGGTAATGATTTCTCCAACGTTCATGCTGTGTAGGGAAGGAGTTATTAGCGCTAGCAAACTCCTCAAATGAGGCGAGATTAGCTGAGTTTAACTTTTTGATTTTATAACTGTAATATACAAATGGTGAAGCAGTAGCCACCATAGCAAATGAAGTCACAGCGAGTGTAACTGGATCTATTGAGATCATAGGAAATTGGTTAAAATGAATAGAATTTTATGCGATTTTGGATCGCTGAACTGGATTCTATGTTATTTTACCAAGTGTAGAAAAAATGTATAAAAGTGTCTTTAACGTCGAAAAGTGGAAGTGACTTTTTGAAAAATGAAGGCGATAAATAAGCCTTGTATGGACTGATAAATTCAAATTGGTAATCGGAATTTAACTTGTAGTTTAAGCTCCAGTCTACTTTAAATTCGGGAATTTTAAGTATGTCAATACCTGCGCTTAATGGATTAGCACTAAGCTGTATATGATTGGATACAGAATCGTGGGAGAAGTCTGTATGGGTAGAGGTAGTTGAGACAGGAAATGCGAAAACAGCTATAAACCAGATCACCCAACTCAGGGAAATTACTAGGAATGACAGCTGTTTTTTCATTTGTGTTGAAATAAAGAATAAAGGTAAATTAAAATTATGATTATCCGCAATGATGCCAGTCACCTTAGATTCTTTGCTTATCAGGTTGGAAGACCGATGACCGAAGTGGCCCCAAATCTTAAGTTTAACAGATCTTACATTGCTTTTGCCACCTTACTGGTAGAAAAGCGGATATACCTATTAAAATACTTCGTGAAGGCAAAGGCCCACTATCTTATTTTTTCAAGTTGTATATTTTTAAGGCATTGAGATTGTCGGAAATCTCTAGCTTGTTCCAAGGACTAGACGGAAATAAAATGGAAGTCATTACTAACTCTCCATCATTTACGAATAATTCAATTGATGAAGCATCCATAAAAATTCGAATGTCTTTTGCTTCCCAGCTCATAGGAGCGGAGTGCATTGCACTAAAATCATTATTAAAATCACTATTTCCTGCATCTCTACGGTCTATACTTACCAATCCATTCTCCTTTGAGATAATTAGACTTTCACCATTTTCATTTGAGAATGTCATCAAGAAAGTATCAGATTCTATAGCAGCAGTGATTTCTACTGCCTCAGATGGTAGAGAAGAACTCTCTCCGTTGATCCCAAACTCAGCAGATCGTAATTGTTCAAGCTCTTGTGCAGGAGATGATTTCAATAGCAAAGTCCCATCTACATCAAATAAACTCAACTCTCTGGGAACTGTCATTGCAGATCTCCAAGCTTTCGTAGGAACTTCATTTGCATATAGCCAATTACTCATCCATCCAATGAAGAGGGTTCTGTTTTGCTCATTAGGAAGGTTACTCCAAGTGACGCCAGCGTAGTTGTCAGGGCCGTAGTCAATCCATCGGATCATATTGTCATCTGGCATGAACTGCCCATTTTCAAAATCCCCGATAAAGTATTGAGTTGCAGAGCCGTTTTGTGGGCCACCTGGGTTTATGCTAACTAGCAAAACCCATTTCTCCTCTCCTGATGGTGTTTTGAAAGGAAGTAAATCCGGACATTCCCAAACTCCACCATGTGCACCAATCGTTTGTCCAAATTCACTTAATAAGGACCAATTTTTTAAATCCGGTGAGCTGTAGAAATTAATATGATCGAGAACTGCCAGAGTCATTATCCATGATTTAGAACCATTTGGATTGGTGAGCTGAGAGACTTTTGGATCGCGAAAATCACGAATTCCAGGGTTAGCTAATACAGGGTTTTCTGCATATTTCTCCCAAGTCCTACCCTTATCCAGCGAAAAGGCGATTGCCTGACTCTGAAATGTCTCGGAATCTGTATTGGCTAGTTCAGCATCATGATAGGTGAAAATGGCTACTAGGGGAGGATTGTCCGTTGTCCCTAACCCAGAACTGTTTTCGGTATCGACTACCGCACTTCCTGAGAAAATATAGCCTAGACTATCCGGATAGAGCGCTATCGGAAGTGGCTCCCAATCCACCATATCTATAGAGACAGCATGTCCCCAATGCATAGGCCCCCAGACTGTGCTGTCTGGATAATATTGGTAAAAAAGGTGGTATTCCCCATCCAGATACACAAGTCCATTGGGATCGTTCATCCAGCCCGATTCCGGTGTGAAATGGTAAACTGGCCTGTATGCTTCAGTGACCTGAGGTTCAAAAATAATCTCATTATCTGATTGGCAAGCCCCGAATAGAAGTGTAGAGATGAAGAAAGAGAGTATAGTTTTGATTTTCATTTAGCTTGATGTTGGATTCAAAACAAAGTTGAGTACGGTATCCCTATTGGTTTCAAGTTTAATCCTTCCGGCGATCTTCTTTGCATTTGCCGCATATTCAGGATTTGTCCAAAAGTCAATCAAAGCTATCTCAAATTTCCTTATGTCCAAGTTATGAATACTTATTCCTAGTGGTCCTAATCTACGGTTTTCTATAATTCTATTCCAAAAATATTGATCGATTATGTGAGGAACAATCATTTGCACACAGCCATGTGCTGCTCCTTGGTGCGTAGTGCCAGAGCCTCCATGATGTATAATTCCATAAAGCTGTGGAAGTATCCAGTCGTAAGGTATTTGATTGACATAGAAAATGGATTCCTCACTGTTTTCGATTTGCTCCAGGCCACCCCAAGATGTATTTACAATAGTTGGGATTTTGTTTTTTTGGAGAAGATTGATGATCGCTTTAGAGTGTTCTTTAGGCTTAGTATTACTCATTGACCCAAAAGTGAGCAAGATAGCTTTTGGATATTTCTGCAGCCAGTCTTCCAGCTCTCGGGCTGGCTGAAATGCCTTGACTTGGTTTCTGAAAAAGTAGCCTACGATTTTTGCGGTCTCTGGCCAATTCTCTGGTCTCGGAAAAAGTGCTGGAGACACAGTATAGATGGTTTGTAGTTGAGTAAGTTCAAAGTCTTTAATGGTATTGCTGCTGATTTCAATTGAAGGAAAATCTGAATAATACCTACCGATAAATTTCTTCATTGCCAGCCTTCTAGATGCATTTACGAGGCTATACGATTTTAAATTCCAGATTTTACTAAAGGGTTTCCACTTTCCAAAACCAATGTGAGGATATTCTGAAGAGGTGTGCGTGAGGCATGGAATGGGAGTGAGAAAAGTAAATCGAGTCGGATTAGCCATAGCAGCTATAATATAATACAGGCATTTGGCGTGAAACACGATTCTATCGGGATTAAGATTGTTGAGCGCATCACGCTGCTGGGCTATCAGTAGATGTTGTAAACTGAGAGAGTTTTTGGCTAGTTTGAAATAGTTTTTGAGCTGCTTCCAAGCATTTCCTCCGCCTCCCATAATATTTTTGCCGCTTTGGGATTCCAGCAATTCCAGAAAGCCTTTGTCAAAGCCGATGAAATCATACCCAAGTTGGGTCACGGATTCTCTAAATTGCTCCGGGAAAAGGCAAGTAACTTCCTGACCCGCCTCAGCAAAAATCTCAGCCTGAGCCAAAAATGGCTCGATATCTCCACGTGTTCCCAAAGCCGCAAAAAGTACCTTCATTCTCTAGATTTGTTATCTTATTTTTTTAATTATTGGGCTTTCAGTAGCTTTAAGCCTTAATCTAAGGTTAATTTCTGTCTTTTATCTCTGATTATTGTCTTGACTATTTCTAAAATTCCTCATTTATCGCATTGGCAGTGGATAGATTTGGATCCATTTTTGGAATAAAAGGGAATTGAAACTCAAAACTTATTCAACTAACTATATGAAGGGAATTATTTTGGCCGGTGGGTCTGGAACTCGTCTTTATCCTTTGACCATATCGGTAAGTAAGCAGCTGATGCCAATCTATGACAAGCCGATGATTTATTATCCGCTTTCGGTGCTCATGATGGCAGGAATTACTGAGGTACTAATCATTACTACACCGGAAGATACTGATGCATTTCAGCGATTATTAGGTGATGGATCACAAGTTGGTTGCAGGTTTGAATATGCTGTTCAGCCTAGCCCTGATGGCTTGGCTCAGGCTTTTATTATTGGAGAGAAGTTTATTGGGGACGATGATGTTGCTTTGATATTGGGCGATAATATATTCTACGGATCTGGTCTTCACAATACGCTGAAGGAACACACCAATCCAAAGGGTGGAGTAGTATTTGCCTATCATGTCAATGATCCTGAGCGATACGGAGTTGTGGAATTTGATGATGATCAGAAAGCAATTTCTATCGAAGAGAAGCCAGAAAATCCAAAATCAAATTTCGCTGTACCTGGGCTTTCCACTTTTACGATAATAGAGTGGTGGAAATTGCCAAGAAAATCGAACCAAGCCCCCGTGGTGAACTCGAAATCACGGATATCAATACGGAGTATTTGAAAATGGGTGAGCTGCAAGTTGCTATCCTAAATAGAGGAACCGCTTGGCTAGATACCGGAACTCATCAGTCACTTTTGCAAGCAGCTCAATTCGTAGAAGTAATAGAAGAGCGACAAGGATTGAAGATTGGCTGCATCGAAGAAATCGCCTATAGAGCTGGGTTTATCGGGGAAGAAAAGCTACTGCAAGCTGCAGATAAATTAGGGAAAAGTGGCTACGGAGGTTACTTACGAAAATTGATAAAATAAGAACAATTATTTCTTAATAAGTTCCTCAAGACTAGTTTTCATGATTTGCCCCATGTTCTTGCATTCCAGGAACTTATCATTTCCATAATGTTTGGCTAAATCGATTTTCAGGGATGCTATATTCTCCGGTAAGGAAATCGTATCATGTTCCATAGAACGCAAAATATCTAGGATGCCTTGCCGGGAAGATTTGAGTCGAGTAGCAATTAATGCTCGCTCTTCTTTCTGGTATTGCACCATGGATTCCGGAGTGATGTATTTCATCCCCAATTGAATCAGCACATTGTTTTCCTTAAAATATTGGGGCAGGTAAATGGACTTTTTCCCCTCATACGATTGCTGATCAAAATCTATTGCCCGGATTCTATAATGCGTCTCCTCGAAATCAGGAGTAACGTCTATCACAAAATTAGAGGAGTGCATATCTCCAAGTAATCTCACGAAGCAACGCTCGTTGAATTTGACAAATTCCTTGGCTAATCGAATGGGATTCAAATGCGGATCCGTCATGTGAGCACGCATGAACTTATCTCCAGGAAATTCCAGCGATATGTTCCTCTATCAATGTGTTTTGATGAACGAGGTAAGAAATCCTATTTGGTGAAAGTAAATGCTCAAATTCCAGCCCATACACACGTGACGCATCAGCATTTTTGACATAGAAGTAATCAAAGTTATCGTTGATTCTGTTTACAATTCTCACACGGAAAGGCTGGGTATTCCCATAAACACACAGATCAATTCTGTCCACATATAGATGCTCCATGACAGACATATCTCCACCTGCTTTCAGGAGGGCATAGATCTTTTTGACGTTCAGGTGAATTTCCTCACGATCGGATTGATCGTAGAAAACCGTTTCCCAAAGAGTGTCTTGTTCCTTTGAATCGTAAAGTGCAATAGAACTGGAATAACGTAGCAATTCATAATAGTGGATTGGAATATCCACTTCACGGGAATACTTAATCAGGTAGCGTCGTAGTCCAGGGCTGATAGGGTATATGCGCTTCTTTTTGCTGATTAATGCCATTGTTTACAATTCCACGTGTTGACTGCTTTTTAGGTTCCTATCAAAAATAAATGGTCCAAATGGCAAAATTGAAGCGATAATAGCAAAGAATGTTCTACTGAAATTCCATTTTAACTTATGAGCCGTCGGAAAAACCGTGCAGATGTAAATAATGAAAAGAGCTCCATGAATAGATCCTACATAAGTGACAGCTAGCGGATAGTCCCACATGTATTTGAGAGGCATAGCAATGAAAAATAAAACTAGCGTTGATGTACCTTCAATAAGTGAAATCCAACGAAAGCGCTTTGCCCAGGTATGTTGTTGCGGTGTGAGGCTCATTATTTTTTAGAAATGTTAAATAGTACTTTAAGAGTGTTCCAAAGCTTTCCTTTGAGTGCTTTGTCTTCGGAAATTGTTGTGAGCGCATCTGCGAAAAGGTATTCCGTTTCCTTTTCTGTATGAACTTGATAATCCGAAGCGGGTAAGGCATTGATGGGGTGTTTTAAACGCCCGAACTTAAGAACGATGTGTGCATTTAGGTCATAAAGCTCAGCTAGGGTTCTACCTTCTAGTTCTGCGGAAGAAAGCATCCCAACTTCATTCATGGAATGTCCCACAGCGTTGATCATGTTTACCAACATTTCCATCACTTCCGGTTTTAACCGCGCCTCTTCATGCAGGACAAGAATACCTTTTTCGAATTTGCCACGAACCAGCAAGGGTTCAGGTTTAAGTTCTTCTTTGGGTGGTGTTGCACCCGGTAGATGTACTGTTTTCGGAAGAGTCTTTGGTTTTTCTACTTCTGCAGAGTGAATTGAATCCTGTTTTGCTAAATCGGCTTTAGGATCTTTTTCGAAGAAAAAAAGATCTTCGGTAATGATATGCTGGAGCTCCTGAATACTCATATTTTCCATGTCGGAAATTGCTCAAAATTCGCCTTAACACAAAAAAAGAGGGGTAATATCTCTATCACCCCTAGTTATTTTTATCCCGTTGAATTCTAATCAATCCAAATTGAAAATGGATTTCAATTCCACGGCATCTTCTGGCTTCATTCTTTTTGCCAATACTAGTCTCAATTGTCTTCTTCTCAAAGCACCTTCAAAGTTTTCGATTTCTTCAGGAGTTTCTGGAACTAACTCAGGAATTCTTGAAGGCTTATTATTCTCATTTACAGCGACAAATGTGAAAAATGCGCGGTGTGTCATCACCTTTTTATTGGCAGGAATATCTTCTGCGGTCACTTCTATGAAAACTTCCATGGAAGAGTTGAAGGCACGTGTTACCTGAGCTTTTAGCGTCACTACATTACCCAGAGCTATTGGTTGCTGGAATGAAATATTATCTGCTGAGGCAGTCACTACGATGCTATTCGAATGTTTTTGAGCAGCAATGGCAGCTACGACATCCATCCAATGCATAAGTTTACCACCCATGAGGTTGTTCAATGTATTGGTGTCATTTGGAAGGACCATTTCGGTCATTATCACTGCGGATTCTCTTGCAAATTTCTTTGTGCTCATAAATCTAAATTTTAACAAAAATAGAAATAAAATTTGGCTGAAAAACCATTGAATTGATTTTATCGGAATATTATTTCGAGGAAGTGTTGTGTGCCGGAAATTTCAAATTGAAAATTTCAAATTTGAAATTTCCTCATCCCCAACCGTCTTTTCCCAAAAGTGGCACAAAAGCAAAACCTTCGAATTCTTCTTGCTCAACTTGGGTACTGGACTTCTTGGTAATTTTCAGCATTGCTTGCTTACGCTTATCGCCAACTGGGATGACCAAGATTCCACCAATTTTCAATTGTTGAATCAACGCTTCAGGGACCACAGGAGCACCAGCGGTTACAATTATTTTATCATAAGGTGCATAAGCAGGCAAACCACCCGTTCCGTCTCCATAGAATAGATGCATTTCTATTCCCATGTCTAGTGAGGAATCGCTTGGTGCCTTCGAATAATTTCTTCTGGTATTCTATCGTAAATACTTCTGCCCCAAGTAAATGTAAGATGCTTCCTTGGTATCCAGAACCGGTTCCGATTTCTAAAATTCGGTCTCCTTCTTTGATCTCCAACAGTTCGGTCTGGAAGGCTACAGTATAGGGCTGTGAAATAGTTTGTCCTTCTCCTATTGGAAAGGCTTTGTCTTCGTAAGCATGTGAAATCAGCGCAGAATCAAAGAAAAAATGTCTGGGTAATGTGTTGATAGCCTGGAGGACACGCTCGTTTTTGATTCCTTTTTCCCGTAGCAAAGTCACTAGAGCTCTACGTTTTCCTTTATGTAAATACGTGTCTTCGAGTTTGAGTAGGGGCATGGTTGTTTTATGGTTCTGCGGTCGAAGATAAAAGAATATTTGGCTTAATTTGAACTTGAATAGGGCATTTGTTGCTTAGTCATTGAAACTTTGAAAGTTAAATTTACCGCTATGTTTACAGGAATTATTGAAGCTTTTGGCACAATACATAATATAACTCAGGATGGCACCAATGTTCACTTTGATTTGGAATCCTCTCTGGCCTCTGAATTGAAAATAGATCAGTCATTGGCCCATGATGGTGTTTGCCTAACTGTAGTGCAAACTACTCCGGAATCCTATCGCGTAACAGCGATCGATGAGACAATTCAGAAGACAAATCTATCGCAATGGAAAGTAGGGAAGAAGGTTAATTTGGAGCGGTGCATGCCTGCAAATGGTCGTTTTGATGGACATATTGTGCAAGGTCATGTGGATCAAGTGGGAACTGTTAAAAATATTACTGATCAGAATGGCTCGTGGGTATTTGATCTGGAGTTTGACCATAGCCTGGGAAATGTCACTGTGGAAAAAGGATCAATCACAATCAATGGTACAAGTTTGACCTGCTTCAATTCGGGGCCTGGTAGATTTTCTGTAGCTATTATTCCTTACACTTTTGACCACACCAATTTTCATCAGTTACAACCTGGTGATCTAGTCAATCTGGAATTTGATATCTTAGGAAAGTACATTCAAAGAATTACAAAAGGGTATCTTTGAGTTATCCCGCTATAAAATCAAAAAAGGAGGTTTCTGATTCAGAAACCTCCTTTTTTGATGTCTATTTTATATTACTTCATGCTTAGCGCTTTCTCGTCTGCGTCCTTTACCAATCTAAATCCTACATTGGAAGTTCCGCTATCAAAAGCCTGTCCTTGACGGGCAGAAGGACGATAGTTCACGCAATAGTTATCAGCGCACAAATATGAGCCTCCTTTAATTACACGCTCCATTGCATAAGGGTTATCAGGGTTGTAGCAAGGATTCATGTTGGCATCTAGTTTAGGGGCTTGTTCAGCAAGTCTGGCGTATTTCAATGCATCATACCAATCATCGGTCAATTCCCAAACATTTCCAATCATATCGTATAGTCCAAATGTGTTTGGTGCAAATGATTTAACCGGAGAAGTTCCCTCAAATCCGTCTAGATTTTGGTTGTCATTTGGGAAATTACCCTGAAAAGTGTTCGCTAGGTATTGGCCGTTTGGAGTCAATTCATCTCCCCAAGCAAAGCGTTTTCCTTCAGCTCCACCACGTGCAGCAAATTCCCATTCATTTTCTGTAGGAAGTCTTTTGCCTACCCAATCTGCATAAGCTTTAGCATCTTCAAAAGCAATATGGACTACAGGGTGATTTTCTCGTCCTTCCAAAGTTGATTCAGGACCTTCAGGGTTTTTCCAGCTGGCACCTTCAACCCACACCCACCACAAGGAAATATCCTGAGTAGGGACAGCGTAGGGTGGTGGGCTGAAAACCATAGATCCAGCTACCAAAAGTGCATCGTCAGGTTTAGGTGTACCTGGAGGTAATTGCTTTTTGAGATCTTCCCATTCTGGTTTTTTCTCAGCTAGGGTTATATATCCCGTTGCGTCTACGAATTCCTTGAATTCAGCATTGGTGACCTCATGCGTGTCCATCCAAAATCCTTTTACCTTTAAGTTTACGGCAGGTTTCTCAGCAGAATAGGCATCAACTTCATTGGTTCCCATGACGAATTCACCACCCGGAATCCAAGCCATGCCTTCTATTTTTTTAGTAGGTTCAGGATTGCTTGCAATAACCATCTTGTTTTCATCTATGACTTGTTCAGAAGTTTTTTCCTGACAGGAGAAAAATGAAGTGCTAACCAAGACAAGGCTGGCTAAACTGTATTTTATTGAATTGTTCATAATTGGCTTACTTCAGCTTTAAAAGTAGTGGTTTCTTTCCTTTATTCGAAAGATTTGGCTGAGTAATAGGATTTACTCTTCTTCGAGAGGTACTGCGTTGATACGTTCTATCACTTTTTTTCGCAATTTATTAAAGAATTGTTTCCTCTCTTTTTCACAAACAACACTGATCTGGGTTGATTTTTTGATCAGATTATCCAGATTTTTGAACATAGCATTATTAAAAGCAGGGTCGGATGTTCCATGGAAGTAAATGACACTGTGATTTAAATAGGTGACCTTTTGCTCGTCCATCGTTGCAAAAAAAGTGTTGTCGCCAATAATAAATTCATTTACAAAAAAATTGTAATCTGCCCCTTCCATTTCAGGATGGGCTGGGATAATCTTTTTACCCTTTTCTGCCATTTTCTCCAAGTTGTCAATCACCTCCATCATGCAGTTATACAGAAAAATTGTGTCTTTCGTAGAAGTCATAATTCCCATTTCATGATATAATTCAATTTGGCGGAGGGTAATATTTATTCCTTCTATATTCCAGATTTCAGTTGTAGGGATTTTATGATACGCTTTAAGGATTTTCTGGGTGATTTCTGCAAACTGATCATAGGAATTGTCGTCAATAGAAAACTTAGTGTCTTTCAGGCTCTCATTGAACAAGATCGATTTTCTCCAGAAAAAGAATTTGAATGCAGCTAATTCCTTATGATAGTAATGATGAAAAGGAGGCATGTCTTTAACCAGCCAATAGATGTGTTTTTTAGAAAAGCTATTGACCAGATTCAACTGTGCATAAACATCTTCCATCCATCTCATAAAGCTATTCTCTTGATAATCATTTTGATTACCCTGAAATAGAATACTATTGGATTGCAGGTTAAAGAAGGTATCAAGAGAGATATTGAATCTACCACAAAGTGTTTCCAGCTCGGTAAAATCAAGTAATTTCTCACCTCGAATCCTTCTATAAGCACTATCTATACTGATCTCTAAAATCTCAGCTATCTCGTCAACCAGAGAATTGTAACTAGGTAAAGAAAGCTTGATAGCTTGGAAAAATGCCGCTTGACTCTTGTTAAAACTCATAGCAACTAGGGGTGTTAAGGGATCGAAGATGTTAAATCTTCATTAAGATATAGGAAAGTAGAATAAGAAAAAATCTACCTATACAAAAGTAGCAAGGGCAACCTGCTGATAGTCAGAGGATGATATGAATATATTGAGTTTTATTGGACATATGGGAGAATATAGTCAAAAAAAAAGCGACTCGAAAGTCGCTTTAAAATTTAAGCTGTAGGATGGGCTGCTGCATGCAGCTTACCAAGTTCTTGATCAATAGTCCACAATCCAACTCCTTCTTCACCAATTATATCGAAAAGTTCTAGAGCTCTTCTTGACATTGTCTCTTCTTCTCTTTGCTCGGTCACATACCATTGCATAAAGCTAAACGTTGCAAAATCCTTTTTAGAAAATGCATGATCCACAATATTGTTGATAGATCTGGTCACGTTGATTTCATGCTCAAGGATCAATTCAAACATTTCTCTTAATGAATTGAAATTATGCCTAATCCCTGTAATCTCAGGCTGAATGGCGTGTCCACCAGCTTCATTGATGTACTGAAATATCTTCATCATATGCATCCTCTCTTCGTCTGCATGAGTATAGAGGTATTTCGCCGAATTTTCATAACCCATCATATGACACCAAGATGCCATGGATAAGTAGTAGGCAGAGGAAGTACCTTCCATTTCTACCTGTTTGTTGAGCAGTTTCTCTGTATCGACAAGCAATGAACGCTGTAGCGTTACGATTTCTTTAGCTTTCATAGTTATAGTGTTTCATATAGTAAACTAAATATAACCAATGAGGTTCCCATTGCTACGTTTTTAGCTGAATTTGGAATTAATTCAATTAAGAATTTACCTTATCTGGAAAGTGGAGTAGGGAAGACAGGTAGGCTTTCAGCACCTGATTCAGAGACAGATTGTACAGCAAAGAAGTAGTTGTCCTTGGAATATGGCAAGGTCAAAGAAGTATCTGTAGTCCAGAATTTTTGCTCCCACATCGGAGATGAAGTTTCTCTCATTAACACATAATAACCTTTTGCTTTGCCTATTTCTGGTGCTTCCCACAGTAATGTGGATTTATTACTTAGGCCACGAACATCTATTTTCACTTCTTGGGGTTGGTCCAGGGAGAATTGGCTTAAGGAAGCCAAAGAGGCTAGGTTAACTGCGGACACTTTTCTTAGATATTCAAAATCCATGTATTCAGGCAAATCGCCATAATGAATTCCATCTTCCACTCGAACATTTTCATGCTGATGGATAAAGTTTTCATTCATTTCAGACATTCGCACGGCTGTGAAAGCATTCCTTGCAAAAGGAGTTTGGTCTCCGCCACGTAAGAATTCTATCAGCACGGTAAATCAATTTTACCTCGAATTGGTCAACGTAGCGTTCTCCTTGCTCCTTGATGTAGCGAGCTAGCTGACGGGATTTACTATCGTTATCGGCATTCGTATAGCGACGGATATTTCCTTCTTGTTCTGTTTCTACGGCAGGAATAGTTTCTGAAAAAACTCTCATTTTTAGGTTGTCTTTGATAAGCGTTTCAGATGAGCTGCTATTACCTACTATATCGTTGTTTAGCACAGCCGCCAGATTCCACTCTTCGGACTTTGCTTTATCTGCCAAATAGGTAGCACCTTTCAAGCCTTGTTCTTCACCGGTAAAAGCCACAAATATGATAGTTGCAGAAAACTCGTGAGAAGCCATAATTCTAGCTAATTCAATTACCGCTGCAGTTCCACTTCC